>JAGHEC010000400.1 GCA_021159525.1 Deltaproteobacteria bacterium
AAGAGACCAGCCCGGAGGCCCGGAGCGGAAGAAAAATTCTTCTGCCCCGGCACTAGGTTCGCAGTTATCCCCCTAATTATTGAGATGATACTGTCTTTCGTATTAAGAATCAATAATAACCATTTTCGGGGTCAGGTCAACAGGATTGCCGGGTTTTTCAGAAGGCCTAACGCGCGACGAGCGGAAGATAAAGACTTCTGAGTCAGGACCTTTCCCGGGAGCCTGATAAACCCGACAAACCGGGAATATCAAATACCGAGCGCCGAGGAATTTTCACTGCGGCCCCGGCATCCGGCAACGAAGTCAGCCATGCCATTAGCCTTTGATTCTCTCAGCCACGGCACTATTGCCTTTGGTTTTTTCAATATCGATTCAGACATGCTCATCCTTGATTGCCGTTTCTTTTTTGCAACGGATTTCTGCCATAATATCATAGACCTGGCTGAAAATGGCAAACCCGGTCCTTATACGGCTCAATGGGAGGTCTATCAGATCCTGAATCCGGCCGACATTGGCGATCTCATGGGCGCGATTCACGGGATTCACTTTTCCGGTTTCATCGGAGAGGTGTACAGGCGTTTCCCATTTCCAAGACAGCCCGAGGCATTTAAGCAGAAGCCGGAAGGCTGCCACACCCAGGCCCTCATGAGGACGCTCATCCAGAGGTTTGCAGAGAGCGTCCAGATCCCTTTTTTCATTGATCCGGATTTACCGGAGGTTTGCATCGGACCTTACCGATTTACGCGGGCTGTTTTTCATGAGCTCATCCGGTATGTATGGCAGGGCGGCTATCCCCGGTGGAAAGACGAGAGGCGGCCCCCCTGCGTGACGGCGATGAAGAAGGCTATCGACCTGACATCCTGTCCGATGCTCAAGGAGTTAAGGCTGTCGGATTGAGATGGTGCATATAACAAGCCGGGGCGGTTGGCCCACAGGGATTTATGCCATCCAGACGGCCGCCAGGTAAGAATTGGTGAAATCCACCATCATGACCGGCCGATTTGTCCGGATGTCCCATGGGACAAAACAAGCCATCCGGTCGCTCAGGAGCTCTTCTGCTACATGCAGTTGAGCGGCTATCACCCCGTACGCCTCCCGAACGGTTCCCCCGATCATTCGCTGAAGCCTCAATTCCCCATCCAGCCTCCTCAGGCAGGGGATGCTCTGGATTTGCTCCATGGCCTCTTCGTAGTGAATCCCTCGGATTTTTCGCCGCAGGATATAGGCATTTCCCCTGTCGCGGATGGTAAGGAGCGGGAGATTGACCTTCAGGGACGCGTTCCGGATCCGGCAGCCGCTCATCTTGGATTGTATTTCTTTTAGCAGGCCCTCTTTTTGTTTCAGTTCCGGAAGCTGTTTGGCCTGGATCCGCTCAATGATGCATGGCTGACCGTTTACCTCCATTTCTTTGAGACGCGTCGGGTCAAACCCCAGATCCATGAGGTTTCCGATGGTGAGTCGATGGCCCTTTTCAATCCCTGCCTCCTCCATCCAGGCGGTAAGACTCGGCCTCTCATAATTGGGCAGGCCTTCGATGAAACCGGCCGGGTGTTTTCTGAATGGCTCAGGAAGCTGGTTCCAGAACGTCATGTCGCCTTCCACAAGGGCCGGGCCGTTTTCCAGTTCAAGGGGTGCATAGGACTGGGCCGGGAGGCGGGCGATCTCCGGAGAAAGGGAGATCTGCTCCAGGGAATCACCTCCCGTATACCCCACCAGGTTCTCGATGCGGCGTCGGAAGGCGATCAGTTTGGTGACGAAACGTGTGAACATAAACCGCATCAAGGGGGATGATTCGTTCTGTCCGATCTCGTCTTGAAAATAAGTGGTCAGGGCCGAGTGAAGCCCCTTGAATTCCTCGATGGTGCGCTGGACCATGATCTGGTTGTCGCGCATATCAATGGCAGCCCTCTTCCGGTTGAGGTGGTGGAGCAGTTTGAGGACAGGCCCTTTCAGGTTTTTCCCCTCCATGCCGGGGGGAATATAGATCATGTAATAGCGCTTGTCTGCCAGGGCGGTGTCCCCCACAAGGTCTTCGATCGGTTTCCAGGATTGCCGCAGATAGATGTCGTATGTTGGATCATCCTCCGGGATGATGTTGTCCAGAATTCCCACCGCCGACCGGCTTGCCAAAAATTCCCTGAAGTGTTTGAGGATGCGCGTCCCCAGCCCTTTTCTCCGAAAGGGGGCGGCTACTTCGACATAGACCAGGTAGTAGCAGGGCATGGGCTTCCGCAGGTAAAGCATATTCAGACGGCCCAGGTTTTCTCCGGTCTCTGCGTTGACCTCGATGATGCGGAAGCCATTGTGAGATGCCTCCGGCTTGAGCCGGTTGATCCTGCTCCCGGATACGGTCTGGTTGACAAGTTCCCACAGATTGTTGAACAGGTCCGCCACAATAGGGGATTCAGGGGACTTCATGCGTGCCCCCTCGTCAATAAGGCTGATAAGGCCCAGCCTTTCCTTCAGCCTCAGATCCCTCTCGCCGAGCTCATGAAGTGGATATGGACTGAATGGAATCGATTTGTTGGTCATGGTTTATCGCCTGTATTCAGGAGGGACGTGAATGCCAAAAAAAGGCGGAGCGTGTGCTCCGCCTTTGTTGCCTATAAACCGCGAAAACACACACTACGGCATACCGGCCCTCCGGCTAAAGTAATAATAAAAAAAGCCCGTGCGTGTGTGCATTGCGTTCATCCTGTTTAACTCCATTTAAAATAGATAACGCAAGGGACAGCGTTTGTCAACCCAAAATTTATTGAGGGGGTTGGACTTCTCCCACTTTTGTGGGGGCCAGGCCATGGTCGCCTGAGAGGAACCACTATTTTTCCGGAGGATTGTACTTTTCCAGATAGTCATCCGGTATCTGAACCGCCACCATGCGTCCCTTCGCGCATACCATGTTGTTCACGGTCAGCGTCATGGCCACGATGACCTTACGGCCCTTAATCTCTTCGAGCCTCGCGCGGATCTCCATAACGCCGTCAATAGGCACAGGCGCCAGAAAATCCACCTGGAGCGAGGCCGTGACAAACCGGGCCAGTTTGTCGACGCCCAGTTCTTTCCGGTCGTGTTTGTGTTTGAATGCTGCAGCAGCACCGGTTCCATGACAATCCATGGAGGAGGCTACCAGACCGCCGTAAACAAAATTCTGGGCCCCGGTATGATACGGCTTGGGCCGTACATGACACACAACCTCGTCACCATCCCAGTAGCTTTTTAGATGATGACCATGTTTATTCAGCCTTCCGCATCCGTAACAAATGGCAAAGTCGTCGTCATAGTAATCCTGAATGCTTTTTTGTTCCATGTTCCTCACCTCTAATATCTGCCTGCACCCTCTCTCCGCTCCGCTATACGCGGAAGAGCCTGGGTCGGTCTTCGTAACCCACGTCGATCCCGATAATGTCTCCGGTCTTGAATCCGAGGCGGGTAAATTCCCTCACCACTTGATTATCCCGGTCCTCGTTCCAGTAAACGAACCACAGGGGATATCTCACCGTATCGATCCCATAGGCGTCATGGCTGCACAGATTGATGCCGATCTTGTCCTTGACGATCAGGGTGTCAGCCTCTGAGAGGAAGTAGTCAATCTGGTACATATTCTCGTTCAAGGCCTTGGAAAGGGCCTTCTGCTCTTCGGGGCTCTCTTCCAGATAGTGATTGGCGATCTGGTAAAGGTCGGAAGGAGGCCGCACGTTTAGCCCGAGGACTGCAAAGCGCTCATGTTGCAAAGCAAAGTCCTCCATGGCGGCCTCGTAGCCATGGATGGTCTCGATTACATAATCGATCCCGGCCCCGGTCCCTTCGGACGGGAGGACCATGTCTTCGCATTTGCTGATGACATCGATGTAAAAGGAGCGGTTGTCCATGACGAAAACCGGACGCTCGCGGTAATTTCGCCGCTTCCGGATTCTGCGGATCCCATCCAGTTTGACCGTCCGACGGCTTTCCATGATCTCCAGGACTTCCACCCGGGAAATATCCTTCGCCTGGACAACAAATATCTCTCGCTCGCCCGAGATGATGTACTCTATCTCGCATCGAAATCCAAGGAGATCCTGAATGGCCTGGGAGATTTTAAGCAATCGCGTATCGTGGGGCGTCTTGGTGATGTAGGGTTCGCTCCGGACCTTGTGAATGCGGTCGCGGCTGTAACCGAATTCCCAGTGATCCCCCACCATCTTGGCCATGACGCTCGCGCCGTCTATAAAAGGCATCACAATGACCCCCATCTCTTCCAGATCGATCTCCGGGGCCTTGTTGAAGCGCTGCTGTCTCAAGATGGAAAGGCGGCTTCGGGTGCGTGCCAGTTGAATGATACGCTTTCTCGCGTATTCAACCCCGGCTACATCCGAATAGGTTTCGAGGGAGTCGAATGTCCCTCCCTTAAAAAATTCCTCCTGGGGATGTCCGCTCCTGGCAATTACCTTGAAGCAGTCGCGTTGTCTCTCCAGAAAGGCCTCCAAGTCTCCAAAGGACCGGTTGTTGAAATCCTCGGCCGGTACGTAGATAAAGTCGGGCACATTGAAATCGGCCTCTTTCAGCCGTTCCAGAAGCCGTGCTTTTTCAGGTATGATCGAATTCATTTTTTCAATGTTTTTCAACGATGTTATAAGAGGCTTACACCTGAATTTGGCGGGGACGTACCTTTTGGGAGGTTATGATATTGTGGTCTAATCAAAAACCCCCAAAACCGGATATACAGCCTCTTTTCCGTGAAATTTTTGGCGAACCATACCATAATTTCCGGATAAAATCCCCCTTTTTCTGATATTTCAAAGGGATTGTTTCGTGAAAGGGCCTGATGTCTTCGGACTGTAAGTGCTCGGAACGGCCCGGGATGGGTGTGTGGGGGGGGCAAGTGCAGAAAATGGTTATGCAAAAGAATGTTGATCCCCGGCGATTGGTTTCAGGCGCTGTAACCGTTCACTGGGTCTTGAGATCTCCCTGATACAATGATATGAGAAAATCGCATCAGCTCAATAATTGGGGGGATAACAGCGACCGTACCACCGGGGCAGCAAGATTTTTCTTGTGCTCCGGGCCTCCGGGCCGGTCTCTTCAGTGACTTATCTGCGGGGGACACCCGCCTGCCAAGG
>JAGHEC010000271.1 GCA_021159525.1 Deltaproteobacteria bacterium
TAACATGGGTAACAAGGCAATGGCGGGCAGGCTTGCCCCCTCCGCATTCTCGACTTCGTCGAGCTGCGGCTTCCCCCACTGATAAGTCACGAAGAGACGGCGCCCTCCCGGCAGTCGCGTCAGAAAAATCCTCCTGCCCCTATTTATTGAGCTATTACAAAGAGTCTAAACGCTCAATAATACAAATTGGTTACAGGCATTATTCAAGGGCGGTTCAAGGGCTTGATCTCTAAGTTTCCGGTAGGCTTCGCTCTCCAGGAAAAGGCACAACTTCTCAAACCCCTTCCTGACATGAGACCCACCCCTCACGACCCGGGATCTCCTTGGGAACGATCACTCCCTCGGGAATGGCGGCAACATCTGCCAGCAGGACCCCGAGTGGGACCAGGCGATCCCCCCTATCGTAAAGCGTCTCAACAAACCGGTCGAACATGGCAAGGCAGACTATCCCCTCCACTTCTGCATGGATGGTAAGGACATTAAGGTTGTCGGGGCTGATTAGAGAAATGAGGTAGTCGTTGTAGTTGACATCGGATATGCCGTCTCGGGCAATGATCTCATCATAGGTGGGCAGCGTGGTGGGGATCTGGGGCTGGCGGATCCGTTTGCCCCGGACCACAGGATAAAAGATCCCGCGACCCCGGCAGTCGCTGTTGTAGACAAAGGGAAATTTTGCCTTTTCCATGAGCACGCGGTCCGTGCACTTCCATGCGGGGGCCGCAGAGGCTGCGGGCTCGCGGCCTGTGATTCGGGTCAGCAGGCTTTTTCCCTGTTGGATGGTCCTGTAGATCTTCTCAGAGGGCATCCGCTCGACCCGCGCCTGCCACTCATGGTGATCCCATGCATGGAGCCCGATTTCGTGTCCGTCACGGGCTGCCGAGCGGATTACCGGCCACAGGCGCCGTCCGATCACAGGACCCGGCCACAGGGTCCCCCGGAACAGGATGTCCCAACCGTAAAGGCTGGCGGCCCGGGTCCGCAACATCTTGAGAAAAAAACGGGGCCGGACCAGGCGCAGGAGATGCCTCCCCATATTGTCCGGGCCTACAGAGAAGAAAAAAGAGCCGGTAACGCCGTGGCGACGCAGGCAGTTACATAATGCCGGGACCCCGTGCCTGGTCCCCCGGAGGGTATCCACATCAATCCTGAGGCCGACCTTCATGAACTCTGCCCTGTGTCGGACGGGGTATCGCCGCACACCAGGGATTCGCCTGTGGCTATCTCAAATTCGCCGCACCGAATCGCCTCCCGCAGAAAAAAGTCGAGCGTATTTTCCACAGATGTTTCCAGCTCCACCACCGGGGTCCAGTTGAGAAGTCGTTTCGCGTTTCGGATGGACGGCTTTCGATGGGCCATGTCCTGATAACCCTCGCCATAATAGGCCCGGCTCTCCACCTCCCGGAACCCGACAAAGGGCGGGAACCGGGTATGGAAGGGGTGCTCCGTGAATTTTTTGACCAGGAGTTCGGCCAGCTCCCGGATGCTGGCCTCATTGTCGGGATTCCCGATATTGATGATCTTGCCGTCGCACACGCCGCCCTTGTTTTCGATAATCCGGTACAGGCACTCCACGCCGTCCGAGACATCTGTAAAACACCGCTTCTGGTTGCCCGAGTCGACGAGTTGAATGGGGGAGCCCTCCACCAGGTTCAGGATCAACTGCGTAATGGCACGCGAACTCCCGATGCGGGCCGACATCAGGCTGTCCAGTCTGGGACCGATCCAGTTGAAAGGCCGAAACAGGGTAAACCGAAGGCCTTTCTGCATCCCAAAGGCCCAGATCACCCGGTCCAGCAACTGTTTGCAACAGGAATAGATCCATCGCTGCATCCGGATAGGCCCCAGGATCAATCGCGAATGGTCCTCGTCAAAATCCACGTCGTCGCACATCCCATAGACCTCGGATGTGGAGGGGAAGATGATCCGTTTCCCGTACTTGACACAATAGCGCACCACCCGGAGGTTTTCCTCGAAATCAAGCTCGAAGACCCTCAGGGGATTACGGGTGTACTCAATGGGCGTGGCAATCGCTACGAGAGGGATGACTATGTCGCACTTGCGGATATGGTATTCGATCCACTCCCGGTGAATCGAGATATCCCCTTCGTCGAAGTGAAACCGCGGATTATCCAGAAGCCGCTGAATATAGTCGGACCGAAGGTCCATTCCGTGCACTTCATACCTCCCGCTCTCCAGGAGCCGCTCGCTCAAGGCGTTTCCGATAAACCCGTCCACCCCCAAGATAAGGACGTGCTTTCTCCGCATGGCCTCGGCCCGGGTGGCTGCGCGTTCGCCAAAACACATCCCCTGCACCAGGCTCAGCTCCGCTGCCAGTTGCTGCCCGCTCATGTAGACACCGCCCTCTGCCTGGCCGAAGCCTACCTCCACGGCCCCCTCACCGCAGGCAATCACCAACGGGTCCACGGAAAGGATGGCCCCGGGTTTGGCCCCCTGATCAGGCTTGTCCACCTCGGCAACCGACCAGAACAGGCACTTCCGGTCACCCACATAGCTGAAGGCCCCGGGGTAAGGAAGGGTCACGGCCCGCACCAGATTGCGGACCCGGGGGGCCGGCCAGGTCCAATCAATCTGGCCGTCTTGGGGAGACCGGCCCCCGAAGTAGGTAGCGGCCGCATGGTTCTGAGGCACACGGGGGGCCGTATTGTCCACAATCCGGGGAAGGATCTCGTCCAGCATCTCGGAGGCCGCGACCGCGGCCTTGTCATGAAGCGTTTTTGCCGTATCGTCGCTGGAGATGGGGATCGATTTCTGAGAGACAATATCGCCGTCATCCGGCCGGGCCGTCATGTAATGGAGGGTAACGCCGGTCTCGGTCTCGCCGTTTACCAGGACCCAGTTGATAGGGGCCCTTCCCCGGTATTTGGGGAGCAGGGAACCGTGGAGATTGAGGCAGCCTCTGGCCGGGATATCCAGAATGGGCGCTTTCACCACGTGCCGGTAGTAAAAGGAAAAGAGAATGTCGGGCCCCATCTCCCGGATCCGCTGAACCCAGAGGGGATGGTTGATATCCTCGGGGGCATAGACCGGAATATGGCGGGAGGCGGCCAACCGGGCCACCGATTCAAACCAGATGGCCTCACCTGGCGCATCTTTGTGAGTGAATACCGAGAGAATCTCAATCTCGTTTCGGAGCAGGGCCTCGATCCCCCTGCAGCCGATGGTGTGATAGGCCAAGACCACTGCTTTCATATGCATATCCTTATGCCTTCAGTTCACTGTTTCCCACGATCTCCTCCACGAAATACCTGGGACGGGCGCGCACATCGCTGTATATCCGGCCGATGTATTCCCCCAACAGGCCCATGGCCAGGAACTGGGCCCCAATGAAGATAAAGAGAATGGCAAAGAGCGTGAAGACCCCGGCGGCGGCCCAGTCAGGGCCGTAAATCAACCGCATGATAAAAAGAAACAGGCCGAAGCCCACCCCCAGGCCTGATACGGCCACACCCAGAACATTCAACAAACGGAGGGGAAAGGTCGTCATGCTGGTCAGGAGATCGAATTGGAGATTGATGAGTTTCCAGAGCCCGTACTTGGAGTCACCTGCCGACCGCATGGCGTGGTGCACAGGGATCTCGGTAGTGCGGGCCGCAAAGGTGTTGGCCAGAACCGGGATAAAGGTGCTGCGCTCGTGACACTGGAGCATGGCATCCACAATGCGGCGGTGATAGGCCCTGAGCATGCACCCGTAGTCGTGCATGTCCACGCCCGTGGATATCTGCACTACCTTGTTGACCATGTAAGAGGCAGCCTTTCGAAACAGGGTGTCGCGGCGGTTGGTACGGACTGTGCCCACCACATCGAATCCCTGTTCTGCCTTGGCCGCGAGTTTGGGGATCTCCTCGGGCGGGTTCTGCAGGTCGGCGTCCAGGGTAACGATCAAGCCGCCCTTGGCACGGGCAAACCCGGCCATGATGGCCGCGTGCTGACCATAATTGCGGTTTAAAAGGACACCGATGATCCTGCCCGGATGTTGAGCCGCGGCCTCCCGGATCATGTCGGGGGATCGGTCCATGCTTCCGTCGTCCACCAGGATGATCTCGAATGGCCTGTTCATCCCTTCGCAGGTCTTGAGACAGCGGTCCAGGAGTTCTCCGAGGTTCTGTTCCTCATTGAATACCGGGATCACCACAGAGATGGTCAATGCTGAATTGATTTCCATTTCTCGTTTATATCGTATCATCTCAATAATTAGGGGGATAACTGCGAACCTAGTGCCGGGGCAGAAGAATTTTTCTTCCGCTCCGGGCCTCCGGGCTGGTCTCTTCAGTGACTTATCTGAGGGGGACACCCGCCCCTTTGGCATTCTCGCATTCGTCGGGCTGCGGCTTCCCCCACTGATAAGTCACGAAGAGACGGGGCCCTCCCGGCAGTCGCGTCAGAAAAACCCCCTGCCCCCTGTTATTGAGCTGTTACATTTTTTCTTTCTTATCACTGCATGCGTCTTATGCGTCACCGGCTCAAGATATCCTTGATAGCCTCCACCACGTCGTCCACATCCGCAAAGTTCATATCCGGAAACAGGGGAAGGGAACATATACGGTCCGAGTTCCAATCCGTGTTGGGAAGCATACCCGGCTTCATGCCCATGGATTCCCGGTAGTATTTCTGAAGATGTACAGCCCGGAAGTGAAGCCCTGTCCCGATGTTGCGCTCCTTGAGCCCGGCCATGAATTCATCCCGCCCGAGGCCTGCCCGGTCTGTGTCCAGGCGCACCACAAAGAGGTGCCAGGCATGCTGAGTGGTGTCAGACGGGATGCTGAGCGGATATATTTCATCCACCTCGGAAAGGCGCTCGCGGTATCTCATGGCAAGTGCCTCACGCTTTCGGTTGAATTCATCCACACGGGCCAGTTGGCCCAGACCCAAAGCTGCAGCTATGTCGGTCATGTTGTATTTGTATCCCGGCTCCCACACCTCGGCCTGGGGGACCCGGCCCCGGGTCTCCCGGTCATAGGCATCCACTCCTAAGCCGTGGAACTTGAGCCGGTTGATGTGCTCTGCCATATCAGGGGCATCGGTCGTGAACATCCCGCCTTCGCCGGTGGTGATATTCTTAATGGGATGAAAGGAGAAAATCGCGGTCCCTTCCCTGCCCACGTGTCCTCCTTTGTGGCGGGTTCCCAGGGCGTGGGCAGCATCTTCGACGAGCGGGACCCCGCTCTGTTGACTGATCCGCCCAAGCTCGGTCATATCAGCGGAAGCGCCGGCAAAATGGACCGGTATGATCAGGCGGGTCCTGGGGGAAAGGGCGTTTTCCACCGCATCCGGCAAGAGCATGAGGGTATCCCGGTGGATGTCCACGAACACGGGGACAGCCCCTGCCAGGACGATCAGATTGACCGTGGAAACCCAGGTCATGGCAGGGGTGATCACCTCGTCTCCAGGGCCGATTCCCATGGCCTTCAAAACCAGATGCATACCGGCCGTGGCCGAGGAAAGGGCAATGGCCCGGGCGCAACCCACATAGTCCTTGAACGCATCTTCAAATGCCGCGGTCTTGGGGCCCGTAGTGATCCAGCCTGACCGCAGAACCTCTGCCACGGCCGCGATATCCGCCTCCGATATAGACGGCCTGGAAAATGGTAGGAATGTGGATCTCATGAGGCGCTCCGGGTGATGAGGTACACGCCCAGGCAGATAACCAGGATGCCGGCCCAGCGCACGGGCGTGAGACCCTCATGAAAAAAGATTTGCCCGGCAAAGGCGGCCACGATGTACCCCACACTCAGGAGCGGATAGGCATAGCTGACCTCCACACGGGATAGGGCCATGAGCCAGACCAGGACGCTCACCACATAGCAAAAAAGCCCGGCCAGTACAAACGGGTTCAGAAACACTCTGGCGCCCACAGGAAGGATGTTTTCGAGCGAAAAGGCAAAATGCCCGATGGTGCGCATCCCCTGCTTGAGGGCGATCTGTGCAAAGGCGTTCAGCAGGACCCCCAGAAGGATCAGGGGGAGGTATCGATTCATGGTGAACGGCTCCTCAAAAGGATGAAAATAATCCCGAAGACAACATCGACCGCGGTGTGGCAAATCCGGTTGTGGTTGACGATAGTCAATGCGTATGAGCTCAATAATCAGGGGAATAACAGTAAATGTAGTGCCGTGGCAGGATGATCTTTCTTCCGTTCCGGGCCTCCGGGCTGAGCCGAGCAAAGCGAGCGAAGAAGAGACGGCGCCCTCCCGGCAGTCGCGTCAGAAAAACCCTCCTGCCCCGGGTTATTGAGCTATTACGTCAATACGCAATCTTTATTGTTAAAGTCAAGTCATCTCTGTATTCGATAGACCGCTTCCATCTCATCCGCCGCCCGGTCCCAGGTGTGCTGGAGGGCCATAGTGCGGGCCGCTTCTCCCATTTTACTGCGACGCCGGGGGTCTAAAAGCAGGCCGATTTTTGCTGCGAGCTCGGCAGGTTGCGGATTTTCTTGCAATATGAAACCGTGAAGCCCCTCTGTTACCAGATCCCGGGCCCCTACCTTCGGGGTGATGATCACCGGGAGCCCGGCAGCCATGGCCTCCAGTACGGCCATGCCAAAGGTATCAAAAATAGAGGGCATGACAAAAATGTCCGCAGCCAGATAGTAGGATTCAACTTCATGGGTCACGCCGGCAAAAATGATCTGTTTTTCTATCCCCAGCCGGCGAGCCAGGGTGCGATAGGCATGCCGGTCTCCCTTCCCCACCACCAAGAGCTTCAACGTAAACGCGGCCTTTTCCTTTTGAACAAGCTCTGCAAGGGCTTCCAGCACCAAAGCGAGCCGTTTGATCTCGAAGTTCATGCCCACAAAAAGGATCACCACATCCGATGGGGACAGCCCGTGACGGCTCCGTACCTGTTTCCGGCAGGCATCCCTCTTGGGCAAGGTGAAACGCTCTTTAGAGATACCCGGGTGGATGACGCGCATACGGTGTTCCGGGATAGCGTATACCTTGCGCAGTTCATCCTTTACCAGTTCAGACACGGGCAGGACCATCCGCAAGGTCGGGCCGGTCAATCCTCTTTTCTCCACCCAGGTCATGGATTTGTCAAACAAGGTCAGTCGCTTTTTTCTCGCGTTTTTTATCCATCGCTCATGCGGAATGCCGTGCATGGTCAGCAGATCCGTTCGAAATATCCTGTCATGGCTGTGGATCAGATCGAAGCGGTCCTGCCGGAGTTTCCTTTCTGCAGACCGGGCAAAGCTAATGTGCCGAATAAAGCGGGGAAAGGGCAGGATAGGGAGCTTATGGAATACAATAGGGGCTTCTCCCCGGCGATACTGATTTGCGAAAACGTGTATATCGAAGCAGTCCCGCACGGCCAGCCGTTCGGTCAACTCATATGCAAAACCCTCGGCCCCTCCTACAAGGCCGTATTTTGGAATGACCACTGCGATTTTCATGTGAGTGTCGTCTCTGGATGCCCCAAGTCGAGCCGGTCAGTGCAGTGTGGGTTGTGCCGCAGGTCACGCTGTTTTACTACCGCAGCAGGCAGCAGCGGCATGCTGAAATTTGCATGTCATACTACACCCTTCCCTGATCCGGGTCAAGACAGGGCGAAAGAAGTTGAAAGATCAGGTAATGCCGGCTTCATTGACACGCCTGCGGAGTTTCCCTATACTCACTTCCACATAATGCCAGATGGACCCTTGTACTGGATGCCCCCTCAACACGATATATTGATCCTCAAGTGAACCATTCGCATTGTTGTAAAACATGTATGATAAGGTTTGGCCGTGGTACCATCTTTTTTTCGCACTGCACCTCGAAGCAGCAGTCCTGATACCCCCGATTGCGTGGGCAAATCCGGGTTCATCCTCATATTCCTTCTGGGCTTTGTCATACGTCTCGCTGCCTGCCAGAATGCCCACATCATCAATCCGGACGGCGTCTACTATATCCACCAGGCAAGGGCCATCTATTACGGCGAATGGAACGGCCTGACCTCCTGCGCCCTCAGTTTTGTTTCCATGTATCCGTTTTTTATAGCAGGGGGCTATGCCCTCATTCACGATTGGGCGACAGCGGCACAGTGGATCTCCTGCGTTTTTGGCTCCCTGACTCTGATTCCTCTACATCTTTTGTGCAGGCGTTTTTTCAACAGGGATATCAGCTTGTTGACGCTACTTGTGTTTGCCCTGATTCCTGTTTTCGTGGCTGGAAGCGCAAATGTGGTCAGGGGTCCGCTCTGTTGGTTCTTCCTGGCCCTTGGCCTCTATTTTTTCGTTGTATCGGGCGAGAGAAACAGCCGGCTTTTCCTGACCCTCTCGTGCCTCGCCTTTATCGCGGCCTCATGGGCAAGGATTGAGTCAGCCGTTCTTGTCGCGGTCAGTCTGATCTATCTCCTGGTCGTCCCACAGGAAGAACGCTTCAAAAAAACGGCATGCTTCGCCCTCCCTCTGATCCTTATCCTCTCGGTTGTATTCTTCACCGGCATCCTTCTCGACAGGCCGCTTATCCACATGCTGCGTCTCAATGAAATTGTTGACAAGCTGTCAGGCCCGATGGTCGCCTATGAAACCCTGAGGGACGGGCTGCGGGAATTGATGCGCCAGCCGTTAGATGGGGTCATGCCCCATTTCCTGCACAAGGCCCGCAATATGGTCTGGATTGTGGCTCTTGGAACGCTTGTCAGATACATGCTCAGGGCCTACTTCTATTTCTTCTTTATCTTCTTTCTCCTGGGCTTGGGAGATGTCTCAAGACGGTTAAGAGAGGACCCTCGCATCTCCTACCTTTCCTTTTTATTCCTGTCGGCCTTTCTCCTTCTGTATATGCACGTCATTCAGACCTGGATGATGTTCGACCGCTTCTGGGCCATCTTTATGCTCCCTGGCTTTGTGGTCGTCGGTTTCGGGGTGCAAAAGGGCGTTCTCCTTCTGAATACCCGTTGCCGGCTGAAGATGTCGACAGCCCTTCTCCTTGTCTCTTTCCTGATCCTGGCCTGTACACTCCCCAAGGACCTGCAACCGCGGGAAACTGACAAGGTTGTGTATAGGGAAATCGGGTCGTTTATCGCGGAAATGGAAGGGAATGACAAAGAGATCCGGATACTAAAATCCCTGCGAACGCCCAACTGGATTCCTTTTTACGCGAATATAAACTATGAGGGGGTCTCCTGTCCCAAGATCGATTTCGGCATGGATGAGGCGCTCTTTGAGGAGAGGGTATTCAAAGACTATGACACGTTGATCCGCTATCTTGGGGAAGGCGAAATAGATTATTTTTTATGGGAAGAAAAGGCCTGGCCGGAAGGTACATTCAACCTATCGGCAACACAGCATCTTAAAGATCTGGAGACAATCCGCGCCTGGCATCATCCAGACATGGGAAAAATGGTCCTGTACAAGGTGGTGCTGACACGTAAACGGTAAAACGACATATGGTGAGCGTCATTGTCAGTTTCTACGAGAGACTCCAGCATCTTCAATGCTGCCTGGACGCCTTGTCGCTTTGTGCCGATGCGTTTGACGAGGTTATCGTCACCGACGACGGCTCGCGTGAAAAAACGGTTGATGAACTGAAAGCCCTGGCTTCCAGATACAGCTTTCCCATTAATCATGTATGGCAGCCGAAACACGGCTTCCGGGTGGCTGCGGCCAGAAACAACGGGATCAGACATGCCAAGGGCGACTACCTGATCTTTTTGGATTGTGATTTTGTGGTCCTGCCGGATACTCTCAGGGCCCACCTCAGCGCGGCAAGGCCCGGCCGCTTTGTAGCAGGGGGGTATATCAATCTGGATGAAGCAACCAGCCTGAGATTACTCAACACGCCACTTTCGTCGGACCTGTTGAAGCGCGTGGACAGGTCCCTGCCTCAGCGGCACATCGTCAAAACGCATCGCAGGTTTATTAAACGCACCCTGCTCATGCGACTGGGCCTGGCCAGTCACCGGAAGCAGAGCCTGGGAGGTCATTATTCCATCCACCGGAAAGACATCGACCGGGTCAACGGGTACGACGAAAATTTTGAGGGATGGGGAGGCGAAGACGAAGATCTGGGGATCCGTCTCTGTATGGCCGGGATCTATTGCCGCTCCGCCATCCGGTATGCACGGGTCTTCCACCTCTATCACCCCAAGGAACTGAGGAACAAGCACTGGAAGGAAGGGCCAAACATTGCGTATTTCAACAGAAAAAGGATCCGTTCCTTCTGTGAAAACGGACTAAGGAAAGCCTGATCATCTCATATCCCACCCTTTGCCTCGCTTCGTTGGTTTACTACGGACAACTTCCGGAGATTGGCCAGTCTTGCAGTCAGACCCAAGGCAGACTCAATCAATGAACAGACGGGGTTATTTTTTAACCCCGAGGCCCTTTTCGATCTCCCGGAGTTTGGTATAGCGTGCAAACAGGGCATAGGCAGATGTAACGGCAATGACGAGACCTGGCAGCCCGTCCAGAAACCCTCCTTTTAAGAGATAGACCTCGAGAAACTTGAAAAGGGGGCGGGATACAAGGCACATTGAATGGAAGCGTTTTCCCTTTTCATGCATATCAGCCGCCATGAGCCCGGAGAAATTGTCAACGGTCCGTAATTGGCCGGATAGAACGCCGTGGTAGGGGTAATGGAAGATGTCGTTTTTGAGGGTTCCCACATCCCCTTGGATCTCGACCCGTTCGTGGACACGGCCCCCGACCCAGCGGGCTTTTTCGCGTCTGAACAGCCTTAACTGCCGATCAGGGTAATACCCGCTGTGGTTGATCCATCTCCCCTGATAAAAGGACCTGCGGGGGATGCGATAGGCGTCCTTTGCCTCGGGCCGGGCGATTTCGGCCAGGATCTCCTCCCTCAGCGCAGGGGTAACCGCTTCATCCGCATCCAGGCTCAATACCCACTTGCCATGGGTTTTTGAAAGCGCGTGGTTTTTCTGGTCTGCATACCCTGTCCATGGGCGCTGGAACACGGCGTCTGTATATTCCCGGGCGATGGCCAGCGTGCCGTCCGTGCTCTCAGAGTCCACCACCACGATCTCATCGGCCCACACGACGCTCTCAAGGCAGCGCCGGATGTTCAGGGCCTCGTTCCAGCAGATGATACACACGGACAGCCTGTTTTTCGGTTTTGGTTGCATGCAATAGGTCCCCGTTAAAGCGGTACTCGGATCCTGGCACAATCGTGCCGGGGTTGATTGTACTGTGACGTGGATATGACGTCAAGCGAGTCAAAGGGGAACCCACGGTGATTTTGTTCTCCGCGCAACAGCCTGTAAACACAAGACATTAAGTCAAATTCCGATTGTTTGAACATGTAGAACTAAAAACCTTTGTTATTACAATATATTGCAACTGGACCTTCGTCGCAACTGCAGATTTTTATTGGATTTCGCGGTTAGACGCCATTAGCACGATAGCAGGTACGGGGTACACCGAATTTGCCAAAAACCGAAAAGTAGTTTTTCCAAAGGACCCTCTTTTCCTTTTTAAAGGCCGTTCCATTATCCAGTTCCAAAACATCGCGTACGTCACCGGCGCCTTTTTCGGCGAAATACCCTTTCATAGCTGATAGTGGACATTACTCGAGAAAGGATGCTCCGCTCTATTGAGCATGCATCCATCGCCTCTATCTTGCCAACCAGCGAAAGCTAATGGGCGAGAAGGATTATCTGAAGTCCAGGGAACTCTATGCACCATTCAAAGACATTGACATCGCAACGCTTCAGGGCTCGAGGAGTGGTTACAGGTTCAAAAAGGAAGCCAAGCTCCCACAGAGAACAAAAGCTCTACCGGAAAAACTTTCACTGCACCAAGTTGCTATAGGCTCCTAAAAATGAACGCTTTAGCATGTGTATTCAAAGAAAAAATTGGATAACTTGCTGACATAACCCTTAAATTCGGAATATGGGTTCTATGGCAAAGGGTTCAGGCGGATTTCGACGGCAAAAGCACGAGTTATCATAAATGTATCACCTCAATAATTAGGGGGATAACTGCGAACCTAGTGCCGGGGCAGAAGAATTTTTCTTCCGCTCCGGGCCTCCGGGCTGGTCTCTTGAGTGACTTATCTGCGGGGGACACCCGCCTGCCA
>JAGHEC010000314.1 GCA_021159525.1 Deltaproteobacteria bacterium
CTTTACTGCAGCTTCGATGCATTGAGGTCAATGATGACTGGGACAATTTTATTGCCTATGTCCATGATAAAACAACCCGCCAAATACAACAGGAACAAAAGAACTCCTCCTTGAAAAGCAAAAAGCCATCTCCACTCCCAACTTATGGACTTAACAAGTAAATCGCAGGTGATATCGTGGGAGATGACAGCAACTGCACCCAATTCCAGGCCGCGCCCATAAGCAATTTATCCTATGTCATGGGAGAAGTCCTGGCAGGCATAACGCGTGCCTTTATTTCAGTTGCAGTAATCCTTGTCTTGAGTTTTTTATTCGGGGGTGTGCTCTCCTACCACAATCCCCTCTTCTGGATTGCCGTATTTTTAAACAGCTTTGTGTTTCCATCCCTTGCTGTTGGCCTTGCCATGATTGTCAAGTCCCATGCGGATCAGGCTATGCTCACGAGTTTCGTGATCACCCCCATGGCCTTTTTAGGAGGCACTTTCTTCCCTGTGGACCGCCTCCCTCTATGGGCGCAGAAAATACTCTTTTTGCTCCCCCTTACTCATGCATCAAAGGCTATTCGCTCTGCATCCTTTGACAACCCGGTGCACTATTCCTCTTATCTTTTACTCACGGGAATTGGGCTTGCCTTTTTTTTAATCTCAATTTTTTGCGTCAACAGGGCAAGAGACTGAAGCAATGTTCAAACGATCCTCCAGAAAAGTTGCAGGATTTAATCATAATCAAAAAGAATCAAGAGTGGACTTGGCCCCTTTTCCTTTTTCACCGGATTATCTCGGACAGGCATTTTTACTGGACCTTGCCGAAACATTCGAAAAACGCGGACTGGACGCCTACGGCGAAAACGGTGAATTCCACACTATGGCAACAGGCGGCCCCTGCTTCCGCCAGTCTCTGGAGATTGCCCCAGGTGAACGTGTACTCAGGGACGGGTATTGGTATCTCGACTTTGAAATAAAGGATGCCTTAACTGTAAGGAGGAAGCCGTCAAAAATTTAGGTTGCCAAGCGTATGGAAAGGCTCATTCCGGGCACAGTGCTGATGGGCGCGAATCGGTGATTATGAAAATTATTCTTGAAAAGCAGATTGAAGCGCAAAGGATTGCAGTCTCTCCCAGGCCTGTCTGGAAATGCCGGGCGTGCCCGATGTATGGGAAGACTCCTTCCTGTCCACCTCATGTCCCTTCCTGGCAAGAGACGCGGGACTGGATAAAGTGTTTTCAAACAGCCGTTATCGTTAAGCTCCAAACAGACATGCGCAATTTTGAAGGAGAGAAAAGAAAGGCGCTGACCTATTTATTGAAAAAAGAGAAAGATTTTTTTGCCGAAGGCCATCCTTTTGCTTTTGCCCTATTCCCGGGCAACTGCAATCTCTGTGAAAAATGTGAGTTTGATAAAGATGGCAAATGCCTTTATCCGGCAAAGGTCAGACCCTCCGTGGATGCCGTCGGAATTGAAATAAGCTCATTTATGAAAATCGACTTCACTGAGAACGTATTGTACGGACTGATCCTCATCGACTAATTGTGCCTTGCAAATGATTAAACAACGGTAATAGCTCAATAAACAGGGGCAGGAGGGTTTTTCTGACGCGACTGCCGGGAGGGCGCCGTCTCTTCTTCGCTCGCTTCGCTCGACTCAGACCCCACCCTTCGGGCGGGTCCCCGGTTTAGTGACTTATCAGTGGGGCAAGCCGCAGCTCGACGAAGTCGAGAATGCCAAAGGGGGCAAGCCTGCCCGCCATTGCCTTGTTACCCATGTTACTTCCTTCTGCCATCGCAGATCCGCGGGACGAAAGTCTGGGCAAGAACGCTCAATTGGCCTTGGCAGGCGGGTGTCCCCCGCAGATAAGTCACTGAAGAGACCAGCCCGGAGGCCCGGAGCACAAGAAAAGTCTTCTTGCCCCGGTGGTACGGTCGCTGTTATCCCCCCAGTTATTGAGCTGATGCAACAGTGCAGTACTGGACTGATGGTGGTTGGTTTTTCCAATACTCCATTACTCCTTCACCCCACTTAATGGGTAAGCCCCGGCGGGCTTGAGTTTCGTCTGTATTCCTTGGATCAACCATCCGGTTTAAGGATCAAGGGGTAAATTCATCATTGCCCTGTTTTTTCCGTTTGCCCCCGGACACCTTACTGCAGTTGACCACAGAAGGCGTCTGTTAAGGCATAGATTCCACAGGGACCAGCCACTCACGGGCGAACAAATGCTTCCTTACCTTGCCGGCGGCCATTTCCCCAATCTGCCATGCCTTGTGGCGGCTGGTAATATCAATACGGCTGCCGATGGCGCCTTCGGGCCCAGGTGAATCTATCGGCCCTTGTATAACCATCAAATCATTCGGTCCGCGGGTGGGTGGATCCGGGATCTTTTCACCGGCCGGGTACCCGCGGACTATCGAATACGGCAGCAAAAAGCGATGGGTTTCGGCTTTTGAGCGAAATTTTTCGGGCACCCATACAACGCGCCCCCTGGCGGACTCTATGACCGCCCTGTTAAAGGTCCCCAGGGGTGCGTCAAACACCGATAAAAAGCCTGACAGCAGAAGGAAAAAAGAAAGCACTGTAATCGGAGTGCAAAAGACGGTCAAGGGTGCCCTCAAGATGGCTGCCGCCGATAGTCCGATTGCTGCAAGCAACAGCGGAAAGTGCCACCAGGGAAAGGCCGATATGCCTACATCGTTTGCCAGGAGCAATGAAATCCATCCTAATGAGAGCAGCAGGCCTGTGACTAAGCCAAGGGAAACCACAAATGCATAGCGCCCGATTGAATCGCTGCGTACCGCCATCAGCACCGCCAGCGCGGGCATTCCCTCCAGAAGGTAACGTCCGCTGCGTTCGCTCGGTATGCAGAATACCAGGAAGATAGCGAGAACCCATATCCAAAGCAGCCTCTCATCTTCCATTAGATCGGATCGCCGATTCCAGCTTGCCGCCATCAGGCCGAACAGGGGAAAGGCCAGAAGGCCGGCATTGAAGAACCAGCTGCCGGCAAGGCTCCAGACGGTGTTGCCGTCCCAGAGAAAACCAGCAATCCATGAACCGATACCGCTTCCCATTTTGCCTACATTTTCCTTCATGACAAACTCCTGCCAGATAGCGGCTGGATCAGGGTCGAGTATAAACCACAAAGAGAAAATGAAGAGGGAGAGGATTGCCGTCCAGAGAAGACCCGGCAATGAATGCTTTAGAAATGAGGTCAGCCGCCATTTTTGTACATGCAGGTGCCACCAGGAAAGTCCCACACAGATGGGCAGGAGCTGCGCAAAGCTTTTGGTCAAAAGCGCCATACCGGCCAGAAGGCCCAACAGGGTCGGAAACAGAAACCGGGAATCAAAGGATTTCGGCTTCCACCACAGCATGGTGAAAAAACAGGCAAACATTCAGAATGTTTCAGGCGGGTTTGTAAGAAATGGCCGGCCGTAACGGTATGTGCTGAAGAAGGCGAGATAGAAGAGCGCGGCCAATATCCCCTTGAACACATTCCGTGCGGACAGGCGCCATGCCAGCAAACCGCAAAGCAAAGCCGTGGCAAATGTCCACACCAAGCTGGGCCAGCGCAGGGCCGCCAGGGACCAGCAATCCCCCCATCCTGTGCTCAGAAGTCCCTGCCAGAAGAGCAAGGGGGGTTTGGTGTTCTGCATGCCGGGGATGCCCTGCAGGGGCAGCCAGCGGCCAGCCAGGCTCGTGAGCCGGGTGATATGGGCGTAGACCAGTTCATCCCCGTTACGAAGAATGTGGATTGAGCCGATCCCGTAAACATAGGTGCATACTGACAGCAGCAGCCCGGTGACGGCCATCGAAAAGTTGAGACCTGTGTTCCGGTTATGTGCGGGTTTCGAATGCATGGGCGTTCCCTGGACCGTTGTTTCCACGTTATTTGAATGAGCTAATAGACAGCAAATACAAAATTGTCAGTGATATCTGTAAAAACAGGTGGAGGCAGGTGCTTTGCGTAGTTGTCATAGTGGTCCTTGGTTAGGATTAAAATCACCGGCCTTTTCCCCTTGTTTTCACTTGCCAGCTTTTTCAGAGACGCAACAGTCAGAAATCTTGGTTCATCCCCGTCAACGTGATCCAACCCGTAGGTGAGTTCGCCTGGCCGTTCCAGTATTTTTACATCCGCCCGTTTGTAATACCAGCACACCGCACGAATCAGGTTGTCATTGGATATGAGTATGGCATTCGGCGCGACCCGGGAGACATTACGTGTGAGGAGCTTTCCCGGTGTTCTGCGGGCAATGACGCTGTTGGGCAGGAATCCATTGGCTATGGCCAGAAATATTAGCACTGGGGTGGCGTAAACCACAAGTTTTTTTCGGTAATCCTTGATCCGGGTGGACCATATGGCCATAAACGTCCACAGGAAAGCCCCCGAAGAACCGAGCGCCCATTTGTATGATTCGCCTGAATTATAGATTTGAACGGCATCAAAAAGACCCAGCCCGAAAAAGATCAACGCAAGCCCCATAAGAGCGGTCAAGACCGCCAGGGAAAGGGCCGCAATTGAAAAATACCGCTTTTTCCCGGTTTCAAAATATGTTGAAAGGCCCATGCCGGCAATAACGGCAAGCGGCGGAACGCACGGCAGGATATAAGGAATCAATTTGCCGCTGGAAAAAGAGAAAAAGAGAAATGGAAAACAAAGCCAGCATATGGCAAAACGCATAAGGGAGTTTTTTGTTTGGTCTTTGAAGTCCGTAGAAAGGGCTGCCGGAATCTGAACGACCCACGGCAATGCGCCGCCCACGAGTACCGGGATGAAATACCAGAAAGGCTTTGGATGCTGTCCCCTGACAGGATCGAGAAACCTTGCGATGTGTTCTGTCCAGAAAAAGTAGTTCCAGAAGCCTCCCTCACGAAAGTGAATCATCAAGGCCCAGGGCAGAGCCGTCAAACAGGCTGTTGTTATAGGGATCCACGGTATTTTGAAAAGGTCCTTATAACGGCCTTCCCAGATCAGAAAAGGCGTTACTGCTAACACGGGAACCGCAAAAGCCAGGAAACCCTTCGTCAAAAAAGCCAGGCCGCAGAAAACGCCGGCGAGTGCCAGAAAAAGTGTTTTGCGGCCCATGCTGTCTGCCATGTGGGCAAAGAAAAAGCAGACCATGGCCCCCGTCAGCAGCATTGAAAGAAGATTGTCCAGAAGATTGATCTGTCCCAGAACGAACACAAGGGGACACGTCAAAAAGACAGCGGGAGCCAGAACCGGCGCAGCGGCCCGGGGTGAAAACCTTCTGACCAGCAGAAAAATCATGAAAGCGGATATCAAAACGGACAAGGCAGAAGGGATCCTCAGTGCGAAGGCATTTTCTCCGAAAGCCATCATGGACACCGCATTCATCCAATATCCGAAGACCGGTTTTTCAAAGTATTTGAGACTGTTCAGCCGGGGCGACACCCAATCGCCGGAAACCAGCATTTCCCTGGGTATTTCACCGTAGCGGGTTTCATCAGGGATCGTCAGCGGCCGAAATCCCAGGGGGGCGACGAAAACAAGGCCATAGGAGATAAACAGGAGAATACAGATTTTTCTGATTATAACGGATTTGGGGGACATCGCTAACCCTTTGATTTTGCGTTTTCGATTCACAAGGGTAAATATGGTTTTGGGGTTGATTATAGTACCAAACTAAAGTTCCGAAAGGGGCTATAGGCAGAGGGCTAATGACATGATGGTTAATATTTTCAGCCGGGGCAATTCCCGGATATTGATTGATAAGGAGTAATGTATAACCTCAATAATTAGGGGATAACTGCGAACCTAGCTAGTGCCGGGGCAGAAGAATTTTTCTTC
>JAGHEC010000296.1 GCA_021159525.1 Deltaproteobacteria bacterium
ATTCTTTCAGGTAATTTCTGCATGCAGCCGAAGCCCGTATGCTGATCTCCAAGGAGCTGTGCGTGGCCCAGGTCGAGGGTGAGTCCCAGGGTGGGCAAGGCTTCAAAGACCGGGGACAGATGGTCGGCGTTCTCGCTCAGGTTTTCAAGACAGAGCAAGATTCCCGCCTGAGCCGAGGCCCCCGTAAGGCGCTGCAGGAATCCGATTTTGTATGCGATAATATCCGGTTTTACAAAACGGGGATCCATCCATAAATGGATCGTGAGCAGCCCCATGTTCAAGCGGGGCATGAGGGAGATGAGCTTCAAGAGCTTAGGCAGGTAAACGGTTTCCAGGGTGTCCACGTTGTTGGGATCGCCCTCCTGGGGGCCGTGGCATAGACAGCAGGGCCTTGACCGGCGCATAACCGCTTCATAGGCAGGCAGGCTGTTCTGAAATGTCTCCGGATCTTTCACTGGGATCTCGGCAAAATCAAGCCCCATGCGGAAAAGCGCGGCCGCATCGTCCGGACTGCGGGCTGTTCCGCCCAGATAAACCCTGTGATCCCCTTTAGCGTCTGCTTCCACTCCCTCGATTCTCCAATGCCGTGGTTTTCAATGCTTGAACACCCCGTTTTCATAGACCACCACGGATTCGCCTGAAGAAAGATGTGCAGTGACAGTTTTTTTATTCGTGTTTACCAGATCCCAGTGGAGGGCCGAGTCGTTGAAGCCCAGTTTCTTCTTTCGCTCTTTGGTGAGTTCTTCCGGGTCGCCGTTATAGGTATCCGAGTAAGAGGCGCCCAGGGCGATGTGGCAGTTGCCGTAGCGGCCCCCGTGATTTTCGTCATATAGTGTGCTCGCCATGAACTTGTTTATATTGGAGAATCGCTTGTCGGTGAGGGAAAATTCACCGATCCTGGATGCGCCCCTGTCCATCTTCAATTGCTTTTGTGTGAATGTCTCGCCCTTTGTGGCCGTTACCTGTGTCACAACGCCTTTTTTGAATGTGAGCCGCACACCTTCCACCAGATTCCCGCTCCGGAATGAGGGCTGGTTGGCCATATAGGTTCCCTCGGTCCCACGCCAGTCAGGGGAGATGAAGAGCTCGAAGCTGGGAATATTGTGCCCTGACACCCCGATCCAGCGACGTTTTTCGCCTGGCCGTATCTTGAGATCGATCCCTTCTGACATCACATGATAATAGTCCACATCCATGCTGTTCATCCATTCCTTGATCTTGGCCGCTTCCTTGAACACACGCTGCCATTCCTTGACAGGGTCGGGTCTGCCCAGGTAACAGGCCTTGATGATCTGGTTGGTGTATTGCCTGAGGCTAAGTCCGGCCTTTTCCGCGAGGGCCTCGGTGGGCATCATGCAAAGGGTCCAGCCGAGCAGGCCTTTTTCCTCCCTTTCCTGCATGATGTCGCGAAGGGGTTTTACCGCTACCGCCCGCGCGCCGATCCGCTTGGGGTCAATGTCGGCCAGATGGGTAAGGGAGGCCGGGGCGTGCAGATAGATTCTTCCATTGAGCCGGGAATAGAGATCGTCCTCCCACGAACCCCTGAACACGAGCTGCCGGGCATTGGCCTTTTGATAGAATGTATGCTCCATGACTGGCGTCATGCTCGAACGGATGACCGGATGGATCCCCGTGTCCAGGAGTTTTCCTTGAAGGACCTCGGCCAATTGAACTGCCGGCAGGTCGAATTGAACCAGCACCACATCCCCCTTTTTGAATCTGCCCATCCGTGCAGTTTTCAACCCCCACAACAGAACTTCGGCGTATTTGTCCAACTGCTTTTTTGTCAACATGATCCATCCTCCTTTTTCTGATTCTGTCTTGAAAGGAATTTCTTCATGAGAGCATGGCGTCCCGGATCTCTTTTCGGGGAAGCTGAGATGAGATCCGCCCGTTTACGTAGAGACCGAGGCCGAGCACGTGCCCTTTCCCAATGACCAGAATTACATAGCCGTTATGGAGCGGCAGATCAACATGTATTTTCTCCCCCCTCAGGAGAGCCTGCAATCGGACGAGGTCTATCTGTACCCGTGACCTGTCTGCGAATCGGCCGAACGTCTGTATGAACCTGGTAGTGGGCTTTACAAAGCCGCCTACCTGTTGGAATGCCCTCAGCCCTGCCTGGACCGGCTTGAGACGGACTGCAGAGGATATGAATGCCGTGTCTCTCAGGAGAAACCAGGTCCGCCTTTTCCGCAACAACAGGTAATCGGCAAAGTGCTTCCGGGAAATCCCGAACCGATGCTCCAGGTACGAAAAAAGATGTTGCCGTTCAGCCTCTTCTGCCAATGCTGGCCATGAAGAATCCCACCGAATCGACCCGGTGGGGATAGAATCGGATGGTCCTTTGCAGTCGTTTGTCATACGTCTCCTTTTTCCATTGCGTGAGCCCGGGTTCCACACAAAACTCCGTATCAATGGAGAACACCTCTGCTTCCCGCTCATTCAAGAGGTGGTTCACCACCGATTCGTTCTCCAGCGGATTGTAGGTACAGGTGGCATAGAGCATTTTTCCCTTTTGCCGGAGAAGATCGAATCCCCGCAACAGGATCTTCTTTTGCAGCTCAGGGAGCATTTTTTTCCCGCGGTCTTCCCGGTAGGTGTCTCGTTTCCGGGATACCCTGAATTCCCCTTCGCAGGAACACGGAACATCGGCCAGGATGAAATCAAAGCGTTGCTTTAATGGGAACTCCTGGGCCTGATAACCGGTGACCACCGCATTCATTACGCCTGTCCTGGCAAGAGTGTGGCCCAGAGGAATGTGCCTGGCAGGATACAGTTCGTTGGCTATGATCAGGCCCGTATTGTTCATGATCTCTGCACAGTGGCTGGTCTTTCCGCCGGGTGCGGCGCACATGTCCAAAACGCAGGAATTCTCATGCGGAGAAAGGATAATGCCGGCCAGGGCAGAGGTAAGGGCCTGGGGATGGATATAACCCAGAAAGTATTCGAGCATGTTTCCGGGGAGGCGCAGATCGGGGGCAAGCCACAGGGTGTCATGCCTGCGGGATGCGGGTTGGAGCCGTATTCCCTTTTCTTCCAGCACCTCTACGAGGGAGGAGGGAGCAATCTTTAGTCGATTGATCCGGATGTGGGTGGGAAGGGGTCTGCGAAGACTCTCCTGAAAGCAGGAGAAATCCGGGATCATGTCGCCGTATTGCTCAAAAAGATGGGTCATGCCCGCCCACGGTTGTCAAATCACTTGGGTTTTCGCGCAGGTGGAAAAGAAATGCCTCAAGCGTATCTTTCCACAACCCTGTGGATGATGTCGGTGGTGGAAAACCCGGTCACAAAAGGGATCCGGCGGACTTCTCCGC
>JAGHEC010000385.1 GCA_021159525.1 Deltaproteobacteria bacterium
ATTGCCTTGTTACCCATGTTACTTCCTTCTGCCATCGCAGATCCACGGAACGAAAGTCTTGGCAAGAACGCTCAATTGGCCTTGGCAGGCGGGTGTCCCCCGCAGATAAGTCACTCAAGAGACCAGCCCGGAGCGGAAGAAAAATTCTTCTGCCCCGGCACTATTTTCGCAGTTATCCCCCTAATTATTGAGGTGATACGTTTTTCTCTTCTTCCTGCACCATCATAAATCCGGTCTCAGGCATATCTCTCATTCCCGACTTAGCGAATCTTCCTGATGAAAGCGCCTACAGCGCGAATGCCTTTGCCTTGCATAATCCGGATGGTTTGGGTCCCGATAACAGCGATATCCGCCTTCCCCTTCAGGAATTCGATATCCGTCTTTTCCTTAATCCCGAATCCCACTGCCAAGGGCAGCGAAGTTGCCTTCCGGCATCGAGCGAGATATTCGCTCGTCTCATGGGAAAAGGTTGTTTCAGCCCCGGTAACGCCTTTTCGCGCCACGCAATAGATAAGGCCCCGTGCATGAGAAGCAATATACTCCATTCTTTTTTTCGAGGTTCCGGGTGAAAAAATAAAAACGGGGGCAAGGCCTTTTGAGTTCATCGCCTCCAGGTATTCCTCCGCTTCTTCGGGCGGGAGATCAGGAACGATGGCCCCTCTCAGACCCTTTTCCGCCATAACGGATACGAATTGTTTAACGCCATATTTAAATAGAATATTATAGTAGCTCATGACAAGAAGGGGAACTTCAAAATTGCGAGCGACTTCCCCCGCAAACTCAAGGCATTTCGTGATATCCGCCCCCCGCTCCAGGGCTGCCTGATTCGCCTTCAGGATCACGGGGCCGTCTGCAATGGGCTCCGAGAAGGGAACCTGGAGCTCCATAAGATCCACGTCCGCATGCACCATAGTCTCGATAATCCTGAAGCAATCCTCAAACGAGGGATATCCCAGGACAACATGCGTCATCAGAAGGATGTGTTTTTCAGCTTTTTTTGCCCTGATATAGGATTCAAGCGTCATATTCCGCCGCCCTTTCCTTTATAAATGCCTGCCAGCCCGGATCGCCAAAGGCATCTGCTATCGTAAAGATATCCTTATCGCCACGTCCTGACTGGTTGATCAGGATTATGTCATGGCCGCAGAGATCTGGAAGTTCTTTGAAGGCCTGGGCAAAGGCATGGGCCGATTCGAGTGCGGGGACCAACCCCTCTTTTCTTACAACAAGGGAAAAGGCCTTCAGGACCTCCTCGTCCGTGGCCGCCTCGAACCGCACTCGGCCCTTACATTTTAATGATGCAAGGACAGGGGATACCCCAACATAATCCAGCCCGGCCGCCACGCTGTGGGTCTGTTTCATCTGGCCGTCCCGGTCCTGTAAAAAACAGCCCTTGTATCCATGTGCCACGCCGACGGCCCCATCCCTTGATGAAAGTCGGGCTGCGTGTTTACCCGTATAAAGCCCTTGACCTCCCGCCTCAACGCCTACAAGCGCCACTGGATCATTGAAAAAGGCGTTGAAAATCCCGAGGGCATTGGAGCCTCCTCCCACGCACGCATAGACCCGAGTCGGGAGCCTCCCTTCATATTTCATGATCTGTTCCCGCGCTTCTCTGCCGATAATCGACTGGAACCATGCGACCATCTCGGGAAAAGGATGAGGCCCACAGGCGGTGCCAAGGACGTAGTGGGTGGTGTCCATGTTGGTGATCCAGTCCCGCAATGCCTCGTTAATGGCGTCCTTTAAAAGCCGGGTCCCGTCTCTTACGGGGACGACCTCGGCGCCTAACCGCTCCATCCAGAAAACATTGGGCCGTTGCCGTGCCATATCCACCATTCCCATATAAATAGTGCATTGAAGGCCAAACCTTGCTGCCATGGTCGCGGTGGCAACCCCGTGCTGACCCGCGCCCGTCTCCGCAATGACCCGGGGTTTTCTCATCCTTTTTGCAAGGAGCCCCTGCCCCATGACGTTGTTCAGCTTATGGGCGCCGGTGTGATTGAGATCCTCCCGCTTGATGTAGATGCGCGCTGATCCAAAGTATCGGGTCAAATTTTCCGCAAATGTCAGGGGCGTGGGCCTGCATGAATAGGTGGAAAGGATATTTTCGTATTCAGCCCGAAAACCGGGGTCTTCCCTTGCCTGCCCGAAGACATCTGCAAGTTCTTCAATGCTGGAAAAAAGGACCTCGGGAATGAAGCTCCCGCCGAATTCCCCGTAATATCCCCTATGAACCATGTATTCCTCCTTTCCCGTTTATCTTCCCGATCTTGGCCATGATTTTGCTCATGAGAAATCGGCTCTTTTTACCGGGCCTCTCTTCTATCCCGCTGTTTATATCCACTGCAAAAGGCTTAACCGTCAGGACCGCCTCCTCGATATTGTCGGGACGAAGCCCTCCCGCCAGGATAATCGGCATCCCTGTGCTTTTTGCCTCTAACGCAAGATCCCAGTCGAAGGTCTCTCCGACGCCGCCCCTTTTTTTGTCCGAGCAGGCATCAAGAAGCACCGCCCGCACCTTCCCGCCATAAGTTCCGATTTTCTGGAGACTTGATGCCGAGCAAACCCCGACGGCCTTCATGCACCTCGGCATGAGGGACTCGCACATCTTTGGGGATTCATCGCCGTGGAGCTGCACAAAGTCCAGGCCGCAAAAAGCAATGACTTCCCGTATCCTTGCAGAGTTCTCGTTCACAAATACGCCGACGGTCTGCACAAAGGGCGGCAGACATTGGATAATCCGGCGGGCATCTTCCGGCAGAATCCTTCTCGGGCTGGGGGCAAAGATAAACCCCAGTGCATCGACCCCCATCTCCACCGCCATGAACGCATCGTGTTTATTGGTTATGCCGCAGACCTTGACCCTCACCATCCCGCTATCCTTTTTCCGTTTTTCCCGCCTTAACCAATTCTTTCACCTTCTCTCCCGGATCCCGGCTTTTCATCAGGGCGGTTCCGACCAATACCGCGTCCACGCCGATCTTTTTCAATTTCCGAATGTCTTCTGCCGAGGATATTCCGCTTTCACTGACCAGCACCCGGTCTCCGGGAACCAATGGCGCAAGCGCAAAAGTGTTCCCGGGATCGACAC
This sequence comes from Deltaproteobacteria bacterium, assembly GCA_021159525.1. Taxonomy (GTDB): domain Bacteria; phylum Desulfobacterota; class DSM-4660; order Desulfatiglandales; family Desulfatiglandaceae; genus AUK324. The sequence goes on from JAGHEC010000385.1 coordinate 3,095, forward strand.
TGAAGGCGTTCAGGTCCCGGTTGTTGATGCCGATCATATCCGCGCCGGCCTCTATCGCCCTTTCCAGGTCGTGGCCGTCGTGCACCTCGGTGAGCGCCGTCATGCCCAGGTCCTTAGTTATATTCAGCAATTCCCTGAGACGCCCCTGCGCAAGAATCCCGGCAATCAGAAGAACGGCGTCCGCCCCGTACACAAAGGTCTCCGTTACCTGACAGGGATCCAGGATAAAATCCTTTCGCAGGATGGGCAGAAAGACCGCTTTCTTGAGGGCCGGAAGTTGTTCCAGGTCTCCGCCAAAAAAGCGTTTATCCGTAATAAAAGAGATCGCCGCCGCGCCGGCGTCCTCGTAGATCCGTCCAATTGGAACGGGATCTCCCGGTTGCCGGATGCGTCCTGCGGATGGGGAAGCAAATTTTATTTCGGCAATGACGTTCATACCGTCCCGTGAACCGATTGCGCCCTTGAAATCCCGAACAGGAGCCGGCACGCGGGATCCCGCTGTGTCCGCCCACCGCTTTTTCAGCGCCTCCACTTCTTTTTGCTTGTAGGCCAATATCTTTTTTAATCGCGAGTGCATGCCCCGACACTCCCCGATTCATCACGGATAAAAAAGCCGCATTGCCGGGTCATACGCACGAGCGAATCGAGTTTTTCCCCGGCCCGGCCCGAATCAATCGATTCCTTTGCCCTTTCAATCCCTGTCATAAAATCATTGTCCAGCCCTGCGGCCACAAACGCGGCGGCGGCATTAATCAGCACCATGTCCCTTTTCGCGCCTTTTTCACCCTCCAGTATGCGTCGGATGATCTGCGCGTTTTCTCCGGCGCTTCCTCCCCTGATGGATTCGGGAGCAGCCCTTTTAAATCCGAATTCTTCCGGGGTCATCTCAAATGTTTCTACCGCGCCTTCCTTCAGGTGTGAGACAGTCGTGGTCCCACAAATGCTGATCTCATCATAGGTCCCTTCACCGCAGACCACGAATGCCTCCCGGGCTCCCAGTCTCGCAAGCACCTGCGCTATGGTTTCGGTAAGATCGGGCGAATAAAGACCAAGGACCTGGACGGTGGCGCCAGCAGGATTGGTAAGCGGACCCAGGAGGTTAAAGATGGTCCTCAGGCCGATCTCCCGTCTGGGCCCTGCCGCATATTTCATGGCCCTATGAAATCGAGGGGCATACAAGAACCCGATCCCGATTTCCCGGATGCAGGTCTCAACCCCCGCGTCATTGATATCCAGTTTAACCCCGAGGTTTTCCAGGACATCCGCGCTTCCACCCCGACTCGAAACAGCCCTGTTTCCGTGTTTGGCGACTTTCACTCCGGCCCCTGCCGCCACAAACGCGGTGGTGGTGGATACATTAAAGGTGTTGGTTCCGTCCCCTCCCGTCCCGCAGGTGTCCAGGATGGTCTCATCGTCCATATTGATCTCGTCGCGATCAATGTTGACAAGATGGTTGTTGACGTTCACCTTGGCGGCCTTGGCCCGCATGACCCTGGCCGCGCCGGTGATCTCGTCTACGGTCTCTCCTTTTATCCTCAGGGCCGTGACAAATGATCCGATCTGGGCGGGCGTGGCCGTGCCGGTCATGATCTCTTCCATTGCCTCTTCCATCTCCTTTTCTGCGAGATCTTCCTGTCTCACAACCTTTGCGATTGCCTGTTTGATCATGATTCTCTCCTCCCTCCATTAAAAAATTTTGCATAAGTTTTATCCCAAATTGCGTCAGGATGGATTCAGGGTGAAACTGAACACCCTCTATCCGGTATCGCCGATGCCTCACCCCCATGACCTCTTTCCGCCCCGTCCAGGCGCTTACCTCAAGACAATCGGGGATCGTGGCAGGGCCTACTATCAGGGAATGATAACGCGTTGCCTCAAAAGGGTTGGGAAGGCCCTTGAAAATCGTTTTCCCATCGTGGATAACCGAGGAGACCTTCCCGTGCATGACACGATCCGCCCTCGCCACCTTTGCTCCGTAGGCCGAAGCTACGGCCTGATGACCGAGACAGACCCCCAGGACGGGTATCCTGGGACCAAAATGACGGACAGCCTCCACAGAAATACCGGCATCTTCCGGGGTGCATGGGCCGGGCGAAATAAGCAGTGCGGAAGGGTTCAATCGCTCCATGCCGCGGATACTTATCTCGTCATTCCGGAATACCTTCACCTCTCGTCCCATGGTTTCAATCATCTGGACCAGGTTGAAGGTAAAGGAATCGTAGTTGTCGATTACCAGGATCATTTTTCATTCGCTATTTCAATGGCCTTGAACATGCCGGCGGCCTTTTTTAGGGTCTCTTCATATTCCTTCTCCGGCAAGGAATCGTACACGATGCCCGCCCCGGCTTGGATGGAGAGTCTGCCCCCCGAAATGCTGATAGTCCGGATGGTGATGCAGAAATCCATGTCCCCGTTAAACCCGAAATAGCCCACCGCCCCGGCATAAGGACCCCTGGCACAAGGCTCCAGTTCGTTAATAATCTGCATGGCCCTTACTTTCGGCGCCCCGGTGACGGTCCCGGCCGGAAATGCGGACATGAAGAGATCAAAGCAGTCCAGGCCCGGCTTAAGCTCTCCTTCAACATGTGAGACGATATGCATCACGTGCGAGTACCGCTCCACCTCCATTAATCGGGAGACCTTGACTGTTCCCGGCGCGGCCACCCTGCCCGCATCATTTCTGCCGAGATCCACCAGCATGATATGCTCTGCCCTTTCTTTGGGATCTGCCATGAGTTCCTTTTCCAATGCCTCATCTTCCTTTGTCGTTGCGCCCCTTGGCCTTGTCCCTGCAATAGGCCGGAGCTGGATCGTGTCTCCGGTAAGACGTGCCAGGATCTCGGGAGAGGCCCCGATCAGCCGAACAGCGCCGAAATTGAGGTAGAACATATAGGGCGATGGATTGACGCTCCGCAAGGTACGGTAAAGGCTGAAAGGATCGCCTGATACATCTCCTGAAAAGCGTTGGGACAGGACCACCTGGATGATGTCGCCTGAAACGATATATTCCTTGGCCCTTTTCACGGCTTCCTCGAACCCTTGTCTCGTAAAATTGGAAGAGAGTTTATACGCGGCAAATCGGGTTTCATCATTAAGAGGGGCGGGCCGTTGCAGCAACTCCATGGTCTGGTCCACCCGCCGGCATGCCTCCTGGTATGCTTTTTTCAAATCAATGCGCTCAGCAAGACGGGCAAAGGCCGCCACATGGATCCGATGGGTCAGATGATCAAAGATGATCAGCCTGCTTGAAAAGGTAAAAACCGCAACCGGGAGGTTGCTCTGCTCAGAGCATTTTTTTGGAAGGCGCTCCCATTTCCGGACCAGGTCGTAATCGCCATACCCCACGAATCCCCCCTGAAACGGCGCGATCAGACCCGTGTCCACCGGTTTGAATTGCCGGCACAGATCCCTCAAAACCAGAATCGGGTTCGATGGTTGCCGGATCACCACTTGATTCCCCCACCTGTTGTCCACCACCCTGGCGCCTTGGCCGTTGGAAAAAACCGTCAGATACGGGTCACAGCCGATAATGCTGTATCTCCCCCATTGCTCGCCCTGCTCTGCGCTTTCAAGGAGGTAGGAGTAGTGCATCTGCTTCAGCCTCAGATAGACAGATACAGGGGTCTCTGCATCGGCCATGATCTCCTGATGCACCGGTATCAGATTGCCCTGTGCCGCCATCTGCTGGAATTCAGGAAACGAAGGTTTTATCTCCACCTGGTCGCCTTCCAAATAAAAAAGGGCCGTGGGAACTTTTGCCCCACGGCCCTTTTTACTCCTAACATATCAAACAAAAAGACCGTGGGTTCCCGGGAGGGGCCCACGGTCTTTGATTTCGATTATGTTCGGATCAACTCAACGCAGACGGGCGCACCTCCCTGTAGAAGCTGCACCACCACCAGTTCATGAGATCTGCTGCCGAGCTATGTTGTATATGTCCATTCATGATGTCGATCTGTAGCACTGTTCAAAAACAATGTCAAGAAAAAAATGTGGTAACCGTTCACGGGGTCTTGAGATCTCCCTGATACACTGATATGAGAAAATCGCATCAGGTCAATAATTGGGGGGATAACAGAGACCGTACCACCGGGACAGGAAGATTTTTCTTGTGCTCCGGGCCTCCGGGCTGGTCTCTTTAGTGACTTATCTGCGGGGGACACCCGCCTGCCAACGCCAATTGAGCGTTCTTGCCAAGACTTTCGTCCCGTGGATCTGCGATGGCAGAAGGAAGTAACATGGGTAACAAGGC
>JAGHEC010000234.1 GCA_021159525.1 Deltaproteobacteria bacterium
CAGTTTGTGTTTGTCATTTCAGATATTTCCCGAAAATGTATCCTTGCGGCGCTCCCTGACAGAGAGAAAAAGACCCTTGAGAATTGGATCGAAAATCTGAGTCCCCAAAGGAGGAAAGCAAGAAGTCGATTTCCGAGAACCCCTTGGTGAGATGGCCGATTTATCAAAGTCCGCTCTTCTTCAAGGTCTCTCTCACACCTTTAAGCAGATCAGACAATGAATATGGCTTCTGGAGAAACAAGTGCCCTCCTTCCCGGATGGCACGCCAATCCGACTTATCATCAGTGTACCCGCTCGCAAATAGGATTCCGATCCCGGGCTTGATCTTGAGAAACTGATTCGCTAACCTCGGTCCCCTCTCGTCAGGCAGGATCACATCACAGAAAATGAGATCAAAGTCCCCTCCCTTCTTCCCAAAGATATCCATCGCCTCCCGGGCATTTGCCGCAGCATATACCTTATAGCCATTGCCTGAGAGCATTTCTTCAGTTAGCTCCCTTACTGATTTATCATCCTCCACCAACAGAATCCGCTCTCCCATGCCTCTGAGTTTTTTCAAGGAAACAGGTGATTGCTGTCCTTGCCCCGGCTTCATGGAAACCACAGGCAGGTAAACCCTGAAGGTAGTGCCTTTACCCGGAGAGCTTTCCACATTGATCCAGCCTTTGTGCTGCTTTACAATACCATATACCACCGAAAGCCCCATGCCGGTTCCTTTCCCTCGACCTTTTGTGGTAAAGAAAGGCTCGAAAATACGGTTGATAATAGTCTGGTCCATGCCCACGCCTGTATCCTGGACTGAGAGACATATGAACTCTCCCGGCCGTGCATATCTGTAGGTCTTGCAATATTTTTCATCCACTGCCACATTCTCTGTCCTGACAAAGATCTTTCCCCCATCCGGCATGGCATCCCGTGCGTTGACCACCAGATTCATAATCACATGTTCAATACTCCCTGGATCCCCTCTGACCGTGCATGGCTCAGTCGCCAGAGTAGTGCTCAAAGAGATGTCCTCGCCGATAAGACGGTTTAGCATTTTACCCAGGTCCTGAATCACCTGGTTGAGATCCAAAGGGGTCATCTCCATGGGCTGGCGGCGGCTGAACAAAAGCAGTTGACGTGTCAGGTTGGCGGCACGCATCCCGGCTTTTCGAATCTCGATCAGGCCTTGATACACGCGATCATCTTTCTGAACATTCAGCAAAGCCAGGTCGATGTATCCCTGAATAGCAGTAAGTATGTTATTGAAATCGTGTGCCACCCCTCCGGCCAACTGACCCACGGCCTCCATTTTCTGGGCCTGCCGGAGCTGTTCCTCTGTCTCTTTTATCTTGCTTATATCCTTGGCGCCGGCCACCACTCCCAGTATCTCTCCATTCTTATCCCGCATCACAGAGGCATTGAAGCTCATCGGTATCCGCCTGCCGGATTTGGTGACATAGGTCAGTTCATAATTTCGCAACACCCCCCTTCTGGCCAGATCTTCCAGGGTACCGGTAAAAAATGGCTTGACTTCTTCTTCTTCTTCTTCTTCTGCAAAGATCATTCCTACCGGTTTACCAATGAGTTCCTCCTCCTTGTATTCCAAAAGGTCAAGTGTGGCCTGATTTATGGTCCGAATGGTTCCATCCGGGTTGGTGACGATAAGGGTATCCAGAAAATTGGCAATGATATTTTCTGCATAGGTTTTAGCCGAATCCAGTTCTCCATTTAATCGCTTTAATTCACTGATATCTCTCAAGTAATCGATAATACCGATTAACTCGCCATCCGGGCTTCGATACGGTCTTGAGACTACCAGGCACGGGATCCTTGAACCATCGAGTCGCTCCTTCTCCACTTCACACTCAATATAGTTCTCCCCTGAAAGTATCCTCTTCAATAAACAATTTTCCGTATGGCATAACTCCCCTTTGAATGCCTCATAGCACTTCTTTCCCAACATATCTTCTTTGTTGAGCCCTGCCATCTTGGCCAGCGTAGTGTTTACCCGAACCACGTTGAAATCCTTATCGATGATCCGTATGCCATCCGCGGCGGTCTCCAATATCTGGTCCAGCTCAAAGTGGGACCTTTCAATTATCTCCTCTGCCTGTTTGCGCTCGGTAATGTCCTGTCCCTGCGCAATTGTAGCAATTAGAGACTTGCCGTCTGGTGCATAAATGTTGGCAGAATTCCACAGGCAGGTGGCAATCTGCCCGTTCTCACATCGGACAGGGATCTCCACTGTCTCCCGGGATCGGCCATCCAGGATTTTATTGATCTTTTGAAATATTTGCTCCCGGCGTTCCTCGGGAAATAGAACTTCCACCGACTGGCCTAATATCTTATCCGCCCTGTAGCCGGTAAGACGCTCAAATGCAGGGTTGAACAGGGTAATCTTACCCTCCTTATCCCAGACGACAATAGGAGCATTGGAATGCCGGATCAGGCTGCTCAGGTAGTCCCCTGTCTCCCGTAATCTCTGCTCGGTATTCAGAATCCGTTCCCTGAGAATGCCCACGACAAGTCCAACGGCAATGAACATCCCCACTCGTAAAAGCTCAGGTACGGGTGTGCCCAGACCTGCAAGAACATTGGAAGTCACCAGACAGGCCCCCAGGAATAGAGCTACCCAGATAGCCCGCCGTCCCCACCAAAAACCGGCAAAGACGATGGGAACATAGTAAAAATGAGAGAAAATTATACCGCTATGCAGTATAAAATGGGAATAGCAGGTTACACCCATACAGCACAAGATGAGCAAAATCAGGAGGGTTAACTTTGAGCGGCTCTTAGTCAGCAGGCGCCATACAAGAGTCTTCAAACTATTCATGTAAAACATGGTTAGACCTCCTTGACTCGCACAAGCCGGAACCAGACATGGAAGCTCCGGGCTCCCTCTGGTCGGTCGCAATGAGGACGTAACAATAATGACGGGTTTTTCATAACAGCTCAATAAATGGGGGCAGAAGGGTTTTTCTGACGCGACTGCCGGGAGGGCGCCGTCTCTTTGTGACTTATCAGTGGGGGAAGCCGCAGCTCGACGAAGTCG
>JAGHEC010000107.1 GCA_021159525.1 Deltaproteobacteria bacterium
CGAGGACAAACCGGGGACCCATCCGAAGGATGGGGTCTGAGTCGAGCGAAGCGAGCGAAGAAGAGACGGCGCCCTCCCGGCAGTCGCGTCAGAAAAACCCTTCTGCCCCCATTTATTGAGCTGTTACATTCTCTCTCAGTATTTTGGTAAACATAGGATCCGTCATAGACGTCTGATCATGCCGTCGACAGGGATATGTGTAAACAGTTGCTTTCGTGTTCACGATACTCTTAGCCGATAAACAGACCTGTGGCAACCAGTACAGGGGTCAAAATGACTATAATGACATTCAGGCCCATGTAAGGTATTAACTTTTTAATGTCTTCACCATACCGATAGGCCGCATGGAAGGCAGCCACCGCGATAGGGATGGTGAGTAAACCAAGCAGAGTGAATTGTGGTAAGATTTCAAAAAAAACACCAAAAATGATCGATGCATAAGCCAGCAAAAGAAATGCGCCATAGATAAGGCTGCTAACTCGCGCACCAACAATAATCGGAAGATGTTTCCTCCCCACCTCCCTGTCCGCTTCAATATCCGGAAACTGATTTAACAACAACAGATTACTCACAAGAAAGAATGGGACCAGTGAGGCGATAAACGCTGTCAATGAATATCCGCCTGTGAGCACAAAATCTGCACCCATAACCATAAGTGGCCCAAAGCCTAATCCGGGAGCAATCAAGCACAATAATGGATGCCGGGTAAACCAGTCGGTATAGAAAAATACTATTAGAAGTCCAACGAGGCCCAGAGGCAGAATAAGCAGGCCCCTTATAATCAAAAAAAATATGCCGATTAAGGCCGTAATGCCAAATGTTATGAGTCCGGTGCCCAAAGCATGGCGTGCCATTTTAGGATTTTCAGGCAAGGTCCCGCTTCCACCGCTGAAAGGGGTGCGCCTGGTCTTAAAGTCCAGACCGCTCTTAAAATCAAAATATTCATTCAGGGAATTGACACTGATATGCGCTGAAAGCGCCCCTATAAATCCCAGGATGACATAAAGAATGCTTACATGCTCGGATGTCCGGACAGCCGTCCCTGCCCCCAGCAAGACGCATGCCGGAGTTAAGAGTAAAAAGGGTATGCGCATCGGCCCCAAGATGTTTTTTAACTCGCTCAATTCGCTCAATTATCCCCCTAATTTCAATCAGGAGATTCTCCTCCTAAATTTATTGGCGATCAAATCCAGCACAAATATAGGCAAAATATTAACCGTGCTTCATTGCCGGCTGGATAATGGTGTACGGCACACATCCGAACCCGTGTGCCGCAATGGTTGTCAACTATCCCATTAATATGACAATCCAGGCGTAGTGCGCCATTTTATCCTCCCTTTCTTTTCTGATAGCCGGCATCCTGTTTGGGTCCACAACTCATGTGGGTCTTGATCCCATGTCTTCTCAGCGGGTCTGCATTTTTTTATATTCCCACAGGTTCGCCATAGCGTTCGCAGCCCTTTCCGGCGTGGGATAATTGATCAGCGAGCCTGATTGTTCCAGGGCTTTTATCTGTTCGTCCCAGACGCCCGGAGGGGACAGAATACAACTGATCAGCGGTTTTCGCTGCGCCCAATCTTCCAGTAACCCCCTTATCCCTTTCAGGGCATCCACATTCGCCGATGCGAACACCATCATGAAGAGGATTCCGTCCACATGGTCGTCCTCCATAGCCGCTTTTGCGATTTTCTCTATGGCGGATGCGTCATACCAGGCCGGGCCCATGTCCACCGGGTTGGTCCTCAGGGCAAGGGGCGGCAGATTCTCATTGATTTTTTGCTGCGTCTTCTCGGTAAACTGAACAATTTTCAGCCCCCGGGCTTCACAAACATCGCAGGCCGCCATGCCCGGTCCCGCCTGTCCGGACAGCACGGCAACGCCCGGTCCATCAGGAAGGGGACAGCTTGCAAATGCCCGGGCTGTATCTAAGAGAGCCTCCGTATGATCAACGGCAAGCATCCCTGCCTGGCTGAAAGATCCCATGTAAATCTCATGTCTCCCGGCCATAGATCCGGTATGGGATCGGGATGCCTGATCGCCCTTCGCCGAACTGCCTGTCTTATTAATGATGATCGGTTTTTTCCCATGGTGTTTTTTGGCTGTTTCCAGAAGTCTTACGGGATTATCAACCCCTTCCATGTAAAGCATGATAACCCGGGTATCAGGATCCCCCATCAGGTAATCCACCATCTGGTCGAAATCCACATTCAAGCGGTTGCCAAGGCCAATGATCTTGCTGAACCCGACATCCATCCTCATGGCCAGAAACCCGAGCAGATGGGATATTCCGCCGCTCTGGCTGACCAGGGCAACCGAGCCCTTCATTAATCGGGAGAACTCCGGCGTGAAAGATGCGTTGAGATTCGTATGAAAGTTTATCATGCCAAAGGTGTTGGGCCCGATGACCGGTATCCCGGCATCATTGGCAATACCGGCAATTTCCTCATGAAGATCCGCACCCCCGGGGTCATCAATTTCTTTGAACCCCGCCGTAATCAGGACAATGCCCTTGACCCCCCTGGCCGCGCATTCCCGGAATACCCCGGGGATCAGTTTCGCCGGCAAAACCAGAATGGCCAAATCGATTGGCTCATTATAATCGGCAAGCGAGGGAAACGCTTTCAACCCCATAATTTCATCGGAATTTGGATTTACCGGAATAATCCTCCCTGCAAATCCTCCACTGATCAGGCTTTTCATGACATGAAAGCCCAGTTTGTCCGGTTTGTCCGATGCGCCGACAACCGCTGCGGATGCGGGGTTAAACAGGACTTTCATGTTTTCCGCTTTTTTTCTCATAGACCCATGCTCCTTCTTTGAATTTAGTGCCAGTACAAACTTCGGCGCTGTTTGGCCCGGGTTTTATGAAAGGGCCTTGCCGGTTTTTCGCGATCGAACCGCCATGGTTCTTGCAGCCCAGGCCGCCTCCTCCGGGAGCAGGAAAACGGGAATCCCATTATCCTCAAGCGATATTATACCCCAGTTTTCCCCTGTCGGGGGACGAACCCACAACGGCGATGCTTCGAGGGTAAAACAGGGCTTTCAGGTTTTGTTTCAAATCGAATTTCTTTCCGATAGCCGTATCCATCAGGCCTTACGTTCCTCCAACACCATCAGGGCGTCTACCGCCACGGGTTTGTTTCCGGAGATGATAACCGGGTTGATATCAATCTCTTTGACGGCTTCGTTTTCAAGACCGATCCTGCCCACGTTGATCAGGATGTCAGCCAGCATATCCAGATCCACCGCCGGCATGCCGCGGACAGACTCCAGGATTTTGCGGCTTTTGATCTCCCGCATCATCTCCAGCGCATCCCTTTTTTCCAATGGGGCCACGCGGAAGGATATATCCTTCAGGATTTCCGTAAATATCCCGCCCAGACCGAACATGACGCAGGGGCCGAACTGGGGATCACGGGTAAGCCCGATAACGAGTTCCCTCTCGCCTTTCACCATCTCCTGTACCAGAACGGCCTTTTGGCTTCCATCCATGGCGGTCATGACCTCTTCAAAGGCCTCCCCGGCCTCTTTAAAGTTTCTGATATCAACCCGGATCAGGCCCTTTTCCGTCTTGTGGGCAATATCCGGCGAGCATCCCTTTAAAACGAGCGGGTAACCGATTTCTTCCGCGGCATTCATGAGATTCTTGACGTCATCCACCAGGATTTCCCGGGCTACGGGGATCTGATAGGATGCCAGGATCTGTTTGGCTTCATACTCGGATAACGATGTCCTTTTTTCCTTTAAAGCTTTTTCGATGATTTTCATACGTTCCTCCACTATTTTTCTGTTTTGTCTTATTTTTTTTCCGAAACCCTAACCGGAAAAAAATTGATTTCTTCAGTCATGCAATGACGTTTTCCGCTTTTCAAAGGATTGACGTCTTTTTGCCCGTTGTTGCCCGAGGGTATGCTGATATCCTCCCCCTATGCCGGCAGTGGCCGCTTCCGGACCCGGATAGATCAGCACCCCGGCCGGCTCCAATAACTCGTAGATCCTGAGATATTCCGTTTCAGAACCGGTTATACTGCCTATTACAGGCTTCTTTAAGGTCTTGCATATGGCGCCGATGTAGCCAAAATCTGGCACAAAAAAACAATTGGAGTGAAAGGCTATGGATATCAACAAAATGCAATCCACATTCGGATCAAGGTCCAGCGCCCTCAATGCGATTTCAAAAGACTTTTCCGCACCGTTGACATTGATGGCAGGCCCGATATCAACAGGATTTCCCGGTTTTTGATAGTCTGCATAAACCGGCTTCAGCGTTTTCTTTGTCTTGTTTGTTAATTCAGCAAGCTGAAGTCCGTATTTTTCCATGCTGTCAATAGACATGATAGCCCCCGCCCCGGTATTGGTTACGATCCCCACTCTGTTTCCCTCAATGGGTATTTTTCGAGAAAGAAGACGCATCATATCCAGGAATTCAGCGACGTTGTAAGCCCTTATAAGACCGGCCTGCTTAATCATTGCATTGATAATCGCCTCGTCTGCGGCCAATGCTCCGGTATGGGAGGCCGACATCCTGGCCCCTTCCTTTGTCCTTCCGGGCTTGAATACCACGACAGGCTTTTTCGTTGATATGCGGGAAGCGGTATCCATAAAGCGCCTGGGATTCTTGAAGGTCTCCGAGTATATGCCTATGGCGAAAGTGTTTGGATCCTCACTCAGGTATTCCAGGACGTCGGAATCATCTATATCCGACTTGTTTCCGAGGTCAATGCATTGGCTCATGCCGGTCTTTCCAAAACTCATAAACCATTCAATTATATTGGTGGCAAACTGCCCGGTCTGGCAAATGAAGGAAGCGTTGCCTTTGAGCGGTTGTTTGGTGTCTATCATGGAAAGTATAAAATCGTTGTAAGGATTCGTGTAGCCTACCGTATTGGGACCAATTATCCGTATCCCATACTGATGGGCCAGCTCAACCAGTTCCTCTTCCTTTTTTCTCCCTTCCATCCCGCCGTCCGAATAACCACCCGCAGCCACGACCATCCCTTTTACCCGTTTTCGCGAACATGCTTCAAGCAGTGTAAGATTTCCGTCAATCCCCAGCAGGGAAAAAACGAGTTCGATTTCTCCGGGAATCTCCGAAATACCGGCATAAGTTTTAATGCCTAATACGGGACTGCATTTAGGATTAACAGGATATATCTTCCCTTTATAGTTAAACCTGACGAGGTTATTGATCAGGATGTTGCCAGGTCTCATAGCCTGGTCGGAAGCACCGACAATGGCGATGCTTTTCGGTTTGAAGAAGTACTCAAGGTTTTTCATGATGCATTCAGCCTC
>JAGHEC010000115.1 GCA_021159525.1 Deltaproteobacteria bacterium
CTATTGCATCGAGGAGGCGGTGCGGCTTCAGGAGGCCTTTGGCGGGAGCGTGACCGCCATTACCATCGGGAACGAGGATGACGAAGAGGTCTTGAGACGGGCTTTGGCCATGGGGGCCGATAAGGCCGTCCGGGTGGACCCGGGGGTCCGGGAACTGGACGGGTTTGTCATTTCCCGGATCCTGGCAAAAGTGATCGGGGGCATGGACTATGATCTCATCCTTACAGGTGTCCAGGCCGACGACGACAACAGTGGCGTGGTGGGGATCATGCTTGCCGAGTCCCTTGGCCTGAGCCATGCCGCGGTGGTAACAGGCATAGAACCGGAAGACGCCACGGCCAAGGTTCGTGTGGAACTGGAGGGGGGCATGGACGAGGTGTCACAGATCAATCTCCCGTCGCTTCTCACCATTCAGACCGGGATCAATGAGCCGAGATATGTCTCCATTATGGGGATCCGAAAGGCCAGAAAAAAGGAATTGACAGTCGTTCCTTTGGAGGATTTGGGCCTGTCAGATGAAGATCTGACCCTCCGGACGCTGATCGAGGAGGTCTACCTCCCGCCCGAGACTGCAGGGGCCGAGATGATCGAGGGCGACCCTGCTTCGGTGGCGGCGCAACTCGTCAAAATTTTGAAAGAGAAGGGGGTGAATCTGTAATGGGCGATATATATGTGGTTGCAGAACACAGAAAAGGCGAGATCCGGGACATCACCTTCGAGATGCTTTTCAAGGCGAGAGAACTTTGCCAGACCTTTTCCGGCCGGCTTACGGTCCTGCTGCTGGCAGGGAAGGCTTCGGGCTTTGCCGACGAGCTGGCCAAGCGGGCAGACAGGGTCCTGGTCTTTGAAGACGACCGGCTTGAGACCTTCAACTCGGACCTGTACAAGGAAATGGTGAGCCGGGTTATCCAGGAAGAGCAGCCTTTTTTGACATTGATGGGCCATACCTCCTGGGGGATGGACCTGGCTCCGGCTTTGTCGATCACAACCGGGCTTCCCCTGGCCACAGACTGCGTAGATATCCGGGAATCCGGGGGCCGGCCGGTGGTTATCCGCCAGATCTACAGCGGAAAGGTCTTCAGCAGAGTCTCGTTCAAGGAGTCGCCGGGATATCTGATCACCGTGAGATCGGGGGCCTTTCTTCCCCCTGAGGATGCTGAGACGACCCCCGGTGAGATCGAAAGGCGGGACGTGCCGGCCGACCTGCCGGAGGCCCGGAGGACCTTTGTGCAGTTTGTGGAGACCGGGGCCGGGGAGATCGATATCACCCAGGCGGATTTTCTGGTTTCCATCGGAAGGGGTGTCGGAGAAGAGGAAAACATTGCCGTCATCCGGGAGCTGGCAGACAAGATGGGCGCCACCCTCTCCTGCTCCCGGCCTGTGGTGGACAGGAACTGGCTTCCCAAATTTCATCAGGTGGGCACATCTGGAAAATCCGTGCGGCCAAAAATCTACCTGGCCCTCGGGATCAGCGGGGCTTTTCAGCATGTCGCCGGGATTACGGGCGCGGGCACGGTCATTGCGGTCAACAAGGATCGCAAGGCCCCCATCTTCAGGGTGGCGGATTACGGCGTGGCAGATGATCTCTTCAAGGTGGCCGAGGCCCTGAAACAACAACTGCCGTAAGGATAAGGAGCAGACCGTGGATTTTTCATTGAGCAAGGAACAACAGGACATTGTCAAGGCGGCCAGGGAATTTGCGTCCAAGGAGTTCCCGGATAGGGCTCAGGAATTCGACAGGAACGAGTCTTTTGACCTGGACCTGTGGCGCAAGGCCTGTGAACTGGGATTTGTGGGAGTTTTTATCGATGAGGCCTATGACGGGGCCGGGTATGGGTTTCTCGAACACTGCCTTATCACTGAAGAATTCTGGGCTGTGGAGCCCGGGATCGGCCAGGCGATCCTGTCCGCTACCTTTGGTTCGGAACTCCTGGATCTGTTCGGGTCGGAAAAGCTGAAAAAGCTTGTCCTTCCGCGGCTGGTATCAGGCAAGGCCATTTTGGCCACGGCCATAACAGAGCCCAATGCGGGATGCGATGTCGCCGGCGCCGAGACCGGTGCGGTCAAAGAGGGCGATGAATGGGTCCTCAACGGCGCCAAGATGTTCGCCACCAATGGCAATCTGGCCGATTATGTGTTAGTATACTGTCGAACTGATCCGGAAAACCCGTCGCGCCACCATCGGCACAGCTTTATCCTGGCTCCCACCGACACGCGGGGGTATGAGTCCACCAAAATTCGGGGCAAGCTGGGCATCCGGGCCTCTGACACAGCGGAACTGGCCTTCAACGACCTCCGGGTCCCGTCAGACTGGCTGGTGGGAAAGGAAGGCGAGGGATTCTATGAGTTGATGGCCTTTTTTAACCGAACGCGGCTCCACATCTGCGCCCAGGCCGTGGGCCTGGCCCGGTCTGCCATGGAGGAATCGATCCGGCACACCAAACAGAGACATCAGTTTGGCAAGCCCCTGGCCTCCTTTCAGGTCACCCAGTTCAAACTGGCCGAAATGGCCACCTGGATCCGGGCGGCCAGGAATCTGTATTATGAGGCGGCCTGGTCCGTGGATCACGGAAAGGTGGATCACGGGTTGATTGCCATGGCCAAGTGGTTTTCAGCGGAGATTGCAGTGCGGTGTGCGGACGAGGCGGTCCAGATGCACGGGGGCTACGGGTACATCGATGAGTACAAGGTCCAGCGCCTCTACCGGGACGCCAAGATCCTGGAGATCTACGAAGGGACCAAGGAGATGGAAAAGACCATCGTGTCGAGGGCCGTTCTGGGGTGAGGCGTAAAACAAGGGGGAAGACGTGGCAACAGGGAGCGATTCGATTGAGCATCTGACCGATTTTGCCGTGCAGGTTATCCGGAATGCCGGAGAACTGGCCCTGTCCTATTATGGCAGGGGAGAGCGGGATGCCAGGTTTGACGAGGAACTGGTGACCAAGGCCGAACTCCGGCTGGCCGCCTTTTTTCAGGAAGAGCTGGCCGCCCGCTTTCCGGATCACCGGATCTTTACCAATCATATGGAAGAGAGGGGCTACAGCCACGCCGGGGAGCGGTATCTGTGGGTCTTCGATACCCTTGACGGGGTGGCCAATTTTCAGGGGGGCGTTCCCATCTGGGGGATGTCGCTGGCCCTGTTGGAGAATTCATGGCCTGTTTTCGGCGCTTTTTACATGCCCGGCACAGGGGACCTGTTTCACGCCCGGGCCGGGCAAAAGGCCTTTCGGGGAGACAGGGAAATACACGCCTTCAGCGAGCCGGAAATCAATGACGAAAGCGTTCTTCTCACCTATTCCCGGTTCCATGATCAGTACCGGATCACTTTTCCGGGAAAGATTCGGAGCCTGGGCTGTACAGCGGCCCACCTCTGTTATGTGGCAGGTGGGCAGGCGGACGCGGCGATTTTTGCCCATGAGACCTATCAGGATCTGGCCGCGGCCCGGGTGATCGTGGAGGCCTCGGGCGCAAAGATCTACCGGATGGACGGACAGGAATTTTTCCTGAATGAGTACCTGAACGGAAACAAGATCGAAGATCACCTCCTGGCGGCCACGCCGGAAGTGGCCGGCCTGATTCGCGGCTGCCTGAAAAGGGTTTCGTAAGGCCGGGCGCATCCTATGC
>JAGHEC010000318.1 GCA_021159525.1 Deltaproteobacteria bacterium
GTCGCGAACTGGGTGCCTGGGTGGGTATGTCCGGGGTGGGCATGGGTGTCCCCTCAAGGGACAAAACCGGGGAACACCCATGTCGGCTGGCTATGTGAATACCACCTTTCCGTCCACCGCGTCGATAGTCACACGATCCCCCTCTCTGACCGATCCCTCCAGGATCTTAACGGCGAGAGGATCTTGGATGTAATGCTGGATGGCCCGCTTGAGGGGCCGTGCACCATAGACCGGATCAAAGCCTGCTTCGGCCAGGAACTGCTGGGCCCTCTCGGTCAGACTCAGGGAGATCTTGTTCGCCGCCAGACGGTTCTCCAGAAGACCGACCTG
The DNA here is from genome assembly GCA_021159525.1 of Deltaproteobacteria bacterium. GTDB lineage: Bacteria > Desulfobacterota > DSM-4660 > Desulfatiglandales > Desulfatiglandaceae > AUK324. The sequence goes on from JAGHEC010000318.1 coordinate 331, forward strand.
GAGCCCCACGATCTTTCGGATCTCCTCCTGTCCAAGGGCGTTAAATATGATGACCTCATCAATCCGGTTGAGGAATTCAGGCTTGAAGGTGGCGCGAAGGGTGTCCATAACCCGTTGTTCTACCTCTTCAGGGTGTCCTCCCCGGCCGCTCATCTCCTGGATGAATTGACTCCCTACATTGGAGGTCATGATCAGGACCGTGTTTTTGAAGTCCACGGTGCGACCCTTCCCGTCGGTCATGCGGCCGTCGTCCAGGATCTGCAGCAGGGCGTTGAAGACATCGGGATGGGCCTTTTCGATCTCGTCAAACAGCACCACCGAATAGGGATGCCGGCGTACAGCCTCTGTCAGGTAGCCCCCCTCCTCGTATCCGACATACCCGGGGGGCGCGCCGATAAGCCGTGCCACCGAGTGCTTTTCCATGTATTCGGACATGTCCACCCGGACCATGTACTGCTCGTCGTCAAAGAGAAACTGGGCCAGGGCCCTGGCCAACTCGGTCTTTCCCACTCCGGTGGGGCCCATGAAGATAAAGGAACCGATGGGACGGTTGGGATCCTGCAATCCTGAGCGTGCCCGGCGCACCGCATTGGCCACCGCATCGATGGCCCTTTCCTGACCCACAACCCTCTCGGAAAGCCGTTCTTCCATCTTGAGGAGCTTATCCTTTTCGCCCTCCATCATGCGCGAAACCGGGATGCCGGTCCACTTGGCCACCACCTCTGCGATATCCTCGCTGTCTACCTCCTCCTTGAGCATCTTCTGCCTCGCCTGGAGTTCCTCGAGGTTCCGGTTCTCCTGCTCCAGTGTCTTTTCCAACTCAATGAGGGTCCCGTATTTCAGCTCTGCGGCCTTGGCCAGGTTGCCTTCCCGTTCTGCAATCTGGGCCTCTGACCGGGTCGCCTCCAGCTTTTCCTTGATCTCCCGTATCCGGACGATGGTCTCCTTCTCCTTTTTCCAGTGGGCGGTCATCTCTTCAGCCTGCTCTTTAAGTTCGGTCAGCTCGTCTTCTATCTTGGTGAGTCGCTCCTTGGAGGCTGCGTCCTTTTCCTTCTTAAGGGCCTCCTTTTCGATCTCAAGCTGGGTCATCTTTCGCTGGATGTCGTCGATCTCCGCCGGCAGGCTGTCGATCTCGATCCTCAGGCGGGACGTGGCCTCGTCAATGAGGTCAATGGCCTTGTCCGGGAGAAACCGGTCCGTGATGTAGCGGTGAGACAGGGTAGCGGCCGCCACCAGGGCCGAGTCCTTGATCCGGACCCCGTGGTGAACCTCGTATTTTTCCTTGAGACCGCGTAGGATGCTAATGGTGTCTTCCACGCTCGGTTCCTCCACCATGACCGGCTGGAACCGCCTCTCAAGGGCCGCGTCCTTTTCAATGTATTTGCGATATTCCTTAATGGTGGTAGCGCCCACGCACCTGAGCTCGCCCCGGGCAAGGGCGGGTTTAAGCATATTGGAGGCATCAACTGCCCCTTCCGCGGCCCCGGCCCCCACCAGTGTATGCATCTCGTCGATAAAGAGAATAATCCGGCCGTGGGCGTCGGTCACCTCTTTCAAGACCGCCTTGAGCCGGTCTTCAAACTCGCCCCGGTATTTGGCTCCCGCAATCAGGGCCCCCATATCCAGGGCCACCACCTGCTTGTCTTTAAGGGTCTCGGGCACATCGCCCTGAACGATCCGCTGAGCAAGACCTTCCACAATGGCGGTCTTGCCTACGCCCGGCTCGCCAATAAGAACCGGGTTGTTCTTGGTCCGACGGGAAAGAACCTGCATGATGCGTCGGATCTCGTCGTCACGGCCGATGACCGGGTCCAAGTCCCCTTTTCGGGCCACTGCAGTCAGGTCCCTGGCGAATCGCTCCAGGGCCTGATACTTGTCTTCAGGATTCTGATCTGTGATCCGCTGTCCGCCCCGGATATCCACCAGGGCCTTGAGGATGGTGTCCCTGGTTATGCCGGCCTGGGCCAGGAGGCGGGACGCGTCCCCTTCCTTTTCATCGCTCACGGCCAGAAGGATGTGCTCGAGGCTTACGAACTCATCCTTGACCTGCTCCGCCTCGGAAAAGGCCCTGTCCAGGACCCGTTTGGTGCGCTGGGACAGATAGGCCTGCCCGTACCCCGCGCCGGAAACCTTGGGGAGCTTCTCAAGCGCGCCCTCAAAGGACCTGACAAGCTCATTTCGATCCACGCCGATTTTTCCCAGAAGGGGGGGCACAACCCCTTCCTTCTGCTCCAAGATGGCCATGATCAGGTGCTCAGGCTCGATCTGCTGGTGCCCGTAGCGCTCCGCCAACTGCTGTGAGGTCTGGATGACCTCCTGTGCCTTTAATGTAAATTTATCAAATCGCATATATGGCTTCCTCCAATTGGGATAATAGAAATTCTTTATAAAAATCGTAACAGCTCAATAATTGGGCGCAGAAGGGTTTTTCTGACGCGACTGCCGGGAGGGCGCCGTCTCTTTGTGACTTATCAGTGGGGGAAGCCGCAGCTCGACGAAGTCGAGAATGCGGAGGGGGCAAGTGTCCCCCGCAGATAAGTCAC
>JAGHEC010000092.1 GCA_021159525.1 Deltaproteobacteria bacterium
CGGGACGAAAGTCTTGGCAAGAACGCTCAATTGGCCTTGGCAGGCGGGTGTCCCCCGCAGATAAGTCACTGAAGAGACCAGCCCGGAGGCCCGGAGCGGAAGAAAAATTCTTCTGCCCCGGCACTAGGTTCGCAGTTATCCCCCTAATTATTGAGGTGATACAAAATGACCTAAACTAAGACGCTGTAAATATCATCTTTTTGTCGTTGGGACATTGGTGTTTTGGCCGTTGTTACCTATTTCGTGCTTCGGATTTCGAATTTCTTGACCGAAAAAACAGGGTTTTCGATCAAGCAGTAATTATTGGGTTGATACGATTGGGCATAATCTATTGAATGGCAGTTTGCTTCCGCCTCACGCCGGGCGCCTCAATTGACGATGAAATCATCACTTTATAGAAACCTTCAGAGAAAGATCATCGCCGTTACCCTGGCGGTTTCGCTTGCGCCCCTGGTGATTCTCGGGTTAACCATTTACAGTGGGTTCGCTCAAATGGCGAGGGACAAGATCGAGGAGCAGATCCGATACCGGGCCATGGCCCAGGCAGAGGCCGTTGATCTCTTTTTGAAGGAACGTACAGCAATCCTCTGCGCCATGGCAGATACCCATACCCTCTGCGATATGAAAGACGAGCGAAAACTGTCGCGTATTTTAGAGGTCATGAACGCACGGGCCGGCGCCTTTGTAGATCTGGGCGTCATCTCCAATTCCGGTCAGCATCTCGCCTATGTGGGGCCATACGATCTCAGGGGACTCAACTACTACCAGCAGGCATGGTTCGGCGAGGTCATGACCACGGGCCTGTATATCAGCGATGTCTATATGGGTTACCGGCAGCTCCCGCATTTCATTATCGCGGTCCGTCGTCAGGAAGGAAGCAACACCTGGATTTTGAGGGCCACTGTTGATCCCGATATTTTCGGGGGGATCGTCCGCTCGGCCCAGATAGGAAAAACAGGGGACGCATTTATCGTCAACCGGGAGGGGATCTTTCAAACCCGTCCGCGCTTCGGCGGGGACATTCTGTCTAAGTGGCATTTCAACCCCCGGGAATTTGGAAGAAAAACAACGGTTATAGAAGGCCTCAACGGCCGGGGCAAGAAGACCCTCTATGCCGGATGCTGGCTGCGAAACGGCAAATGGCTTCTTGTAACCACTCAGGAAGCGGCCGAGGAAATGAGCGGGCTCTTTGGCGCCCGAAATACCGAGATCGCCCTTGTGGCCTGCGGCATCCTGGCCATCATCCTGACAACAATCTTTACTGCCCGGATGACTGTCAACCATCTAAGGGAAACCGATGTGCGGATGAATGAGCTGAACGCCCAACTGGTTCAGTCGGACAAGATGGCGGCCCTGGGCAAGATGGCCGCAGGCGTGGCCCATGAGATCAACAACCCCCTGGCAGTCATCCTCCAAAAGACCGGCTGGATGGAAGACCTGCTGGAAGAGTCTGAGTTCAGGGACAGCGAAAACTGTCAAGAGTTCAGGGAGTCTTTGCACAAGATCGAAGAGCATGTGGAAAGGGCCAGAAAGGTGGTCCACAATATGCTGGGATTTGCCCGCAAGATGGAACCTCATATGGAAGATGTGGATGTCAATGCCACCCTGAGGCAAACCATTTCGCTGCTGGAAAACTACGCCCGCAACAACAATATTGAGATCATCACGAACCTTTCCCAAGACCTCCCCATAATCGCCAGCGATCAATCCCGGCTTCAGCAGGTATTTTTGAACCTTCTGAACAATGCCATTGACGCTATCGACAAGAACGGAACCATCGAGGTGAAAAGCCAAAGCGGAAACGGATTGATCCATGTGGATATCAAAGACAATGGCCGGGGCATTCCCAAGGAAGAGCAGAAAAAGGTATTCGACCCCTTTTTTACTACCAAAGAGACCGGGAAGGGAACAGGGCTGGGACTGTGGGTAAGCTATGACATTGTGTCCAAGATGGGCGGCAGCCTCGGATTTGTGAGCCAGCCGGGCAAAGGAACCACCTTCACGGTGGCGCTTCCGGTGGTTGCCCCTGAAAAAAAATAGATTCCGATTTGTCTCTAAGCGGGGGGACCATGGACCCGGTGCAAACCGCTGGACATCCGATACAGAAATGCAGCGCAAGGGCTCAATAAATAAAGGCAGGAGGGTTTTTCTGACGCGTCTGCCGGCCTCCGGCCCCGGAGGGAGCGGAAGAAAAATCATCCTGCCCCGGTGGTACGTTGGCTGTTGTCCCCCTGATTATTGAGCTGATACAATGTACCGTATTACAAATAACATCTTAGGCGCTTTAATTTACTTTACATGCTTTATCAGGGAGGAGCAGATGGACACGTTTAGAGTTTTAGTAGTGGATGATGAAGAAGACTTTCTGGAAACCCTTGTGAAGCGCTTGAACAAGCGGAACGTCGAGGCCACGGGTGTCGCCAGCGGGGAACAGGCCCTCGATGTGATGAAACAAAAGCTTTTTGACGTCGTGATCCTCGATATCAAAATGCCGGGGGGAATGGACGGGATTGAAGCCCTCAGGGAAATGAAAAAAATACAGCCCCTGGCAGAGGTCATTCTGCTGACCGGGCATGCATCCGTCGAGACCAGCATCGAAGGAATGAAGCTGGGGGCCTTTGACTATCTTCTCAAGCCGATCAAACTGGAAGACCTCCTTGAAAAGCTGGCCCAGGCTTTTGAAAAAAAAGACGCCCATGATCAAAAGATCCGCAAGGCAAGGATCAGGGAACTTATCCGCTTCCCTGCAAGGGTTCTCGAACAGGAAAAGGAAGATAAGCGATAATCCATATGCCTTGCCCCATGCTGCCTGATGTCTGCCTCCCCCTGAAGAGGGCTGGGCATTGCCATGCTTCAGGGGGGCCGCAGGCCTTTTGCAAGCCCTTCTCACCTCACTTTACAATCTGAAAAAAACCCTGACACACCAGCGGCGCTCACGGCGGCCCGCTTTCCGAAGAGTGCATAATAAGCGTCACAATAACTGGTAGTTAAAGCATATCATCGCTGTGCATGCCCTTGGCATGGAGCTTGCGAGACCGTGTCTTAAAAACCGTACAGAGATGCGGATGCTATGAAATCGCCCTATGCAAAAATGAGGCGGACTATTTTATCCAGCATGATCGTGGTCCCCCTCGCTACACTGATGGTCGTTCTCGGGATCGGGTATTATTACTTCACCACGTCTCTGGAATCCAGCACCATTGAGACGGTCAAACGAATCGTGGGCGACCATCGCCACATGATCGACGCATTCCTCAGGAACCGGAAGGCGAACCTGGAATTTGTCCTCAATTCCTATCCCTTTCACGAACTCGCCGACCCTGAAACGCTCTACAAAATACTCTTCCACCTGCAAAAGGAATCGAGCGCCTTTGTCGACCTGGGACTCTTTAACGAGGAAGGAATCCACGTGAACTATCAGGGCCCCTACCGGTTGGGGGGAAAAGACTACGGCAAGGCCCCGTGGTTCAAAAAGGTCATGGAAAAGGGGTGTTATATCAGCGACGTCTTTCTCGGATACCGCCGCATCCCCCACTTTATCATTGCCCTCAGGAAGGAAGAAGGGGGCATACCCTGGGTGATCCGCGCCACTATTGACACGCACATTTTCAATGATCTGGTCAAAAAGGTCCGCATTGGAAAAAGCGGCGAGGCCTATCTCCTGAACTCCGAGGATATCTTCCAGACCGAACGGCGTTCCGGCGGAAACCTCATGGAAAAGGATCCTGAGCCTGTCAAGCCGCCCCCGACGCCGGGGGCCATCCATACATTTATTGAGAAAGACAACAGAGGAGACGCCTATCTGTATGCCACCACATGGCTGCAAGAAAAAGACTGGCTTCTTGTAGTCAGACAGGAAAAGGCCGATGCCTTCAGGTTCCTGCGCTCTGCGGTTTATACCATTGTCCTTGCAAGTCTTGTCGGCGGGGCCGGCATCATCGGCCTTTCCTTTTTCCTGACCGACCGGATTGTAAGGCAAATGGAAAGGGTGGACGCTGAAAGAGAGAAACTGGACGGGCAGTTGATTCGGGCCAGTCGACTGGCTGAACTGGGCGAGATGGCCACAGGCTTTGCCCACGAAATCAACAACCCGTTGCAGGTCATAAAGAGCGAACATGCCCTTATAGAGGCAATTATTGCGGAGTTTAAGGAAAAGGGCGATCTGAGGGTTTCGGAGTCGCTTTCCGAACTGGAAGATTCTGTCCGACAGATCGACGTCCAGATCGGCCGCTGTGCAGCCATCACCCAGTCCATCTTGAAATTCGGGAGGCAGAGCGAGCCTGTGGCGGAGGATATTACGCTTCAGGAGTTTATTCCCGAAAGCACCCGGATGATCGAGCAGAAAACAGCAGTCCACGGCATTGTTATGAGGCAGGAGGTATCGGAAGACACCCCACGGATTCATGCAGACCGGGGTCAACTGCAACAGGTCCTTCTAAACCTCTATAACAACGCCATTGATGCCATACTGGCAAGACACGGAAGCCACGGGGGTGAACTGACCGTGGGGGCCAGGCCGAATGGAGAGGGAAAGGTCGAAGTCTTTGTGACGGACAATGGAACCGGGATCAGCCCTGAGGACTTGAAAAAGGTATTCAGACCGTTCTTTACCACCAAACCGGTCGGCAAGGGGACCGGTCTCGGACTGTCGGTATGCTACGGCATCGTGGGCAGGATGGGCGGCGTAATGACTGTCCAGAGCGAAAAGGGCGTAGGCACCACATTCATTGTGACGCTGCCTGCGGCCGGGTAATCCCTCCACGATCCGAAAAACGGCATTCGAGCGCACAACAACGCAACCATTTACATTTACCAACTGTTGAGGGGTAAACATGGAAAAGATGAAGATGATGCTCGTGGACGACGAGGAGCGGTTTTTGTCGACCACAAAAAAGCTCCTTGCAAGGAAAGGATACGAGGTCCTCACCGCAACGAGCGGGAGCGAGGCCTTGGAGAAACTCATAACCAACGACATCCATGTGGTGATACTGGATGTCAAGATGCCGGGCATGGACGGCATTGAAACCCTCAAGGCGATTAAACGGACATATCCGCTGGTAGAGGTCATCATGCTAACAGGGCACGCCACGGTTGAATCGGCCATAGAGGGTCTCAAATCAGGGGCCACTGATTATCTCATGAAGCCCACCGATGTGGAAGATCTGATCGCCAAGGCCGAAGAGGCATTTGAAAAGCGAAAGGTACTGGAAGGGAAGATCCGGGTGGCCCATACCCGCAGCTTCATGAAATCTCCCAGAGAAATCATAAGGGAGACCTCGGAGAGCTGATCTCAATGGGAACGCAACAGGTCATCTCATGTCGAACATTGAGATGTCAGGCGCCACTTTTTGGAATTCAGACATTTGCCTTTTATTTCCGGAAATGTCCGAACTCGACCAAGGTTAACCTTTTTTCGAGCACACATGGAGGTGCATGAAATGGCTACAGCAATCAAGGTTCTCATGGTGGACGACGAGGCCCAGTTTCGCTCCACCACATCCAAAATCCTCTCCAAAAGGGGATATGAGACCACGGTGGCCGAGAGCGGGGAGCAGGCAATTGAAATCCTTAAAAAGGCCCCGCAGGACGTGGTCATCCTGGATATCAGGATGCCCGGAATGGACGGCCACGAGGCCCTCGCACGGATGAAGGAGATTGACCCGGACGTTCAGGTTATCATGCTGACCGGACACGGCGGCGGCGAATCCGCAAAGGAATCGCTCAAACACGGGGCCTTTGATTACCTGAACAAGCCCTGCGACATCGAACTCTTGTCCATGAAAATCCGCGACGCCTACGATGCCAAGCGACAGGGGGTCAAGGAGGAAAAAAAGGCAGGGGACATCATGATCCCCATTGCCGATTATACCACTATTGATGCGGACAGCACGATCAAGGACGGAATCGAGCGGTTGAGAAGGTCTTTTGAAACCGCGGCCGCCACGAGCCGGCTTATGGAGACGGGCCACCGCTCCATCCTTGTATTTGAACGCGGGGCCGAGCTCGTGGGGATCCTGAGCATCCTGGATCTGATCCAGGCCCTGCGGCCCGCCTATCTGTCGGCCCCCAAGCCGTCCATGGCGGACAGCATGCAGTATTCCCCCATGTTCTGGTCCGGACTGTTTACCACCCAGGCCAGGTCCCTGGTCAATAAGCGGGTGCGGGATGTGATGTCCAAGGCGCCTTTAAAGATCGATGAAAACACCAACCTGATGGAGATCGCCAACCTGATATACACCGAAAAGCAGCGACGCGTGGCGGTTACCCGCCAGGGGAAAGTGGTTGGCGTGGTGAGGGAACAGGAGCTCTTTTTTGAAATGGCCAAGATCATACTTGCGGCGTGATGCGCAGGATGCGCGGCACATGTCTTATAGCATCACTTCCCAAAAATGGTCCAATCCATAAAAAAGCGAGGTGAAAAATATGGCGGAAGCAAAACAGAAAGCCACAGGCTATGACAAGTACGTCAATTGGAAGCTGTTCGTCATTCCAGTGGCGCTATTTTTTGCGATTTTGATCCTTCCCACGCCTTACGGGATGAAGGATGTGGGAACCGAATACAATGTGGGGCCAAAGGCCGTCGTTAATCTCTTAACTAACGAGCTTTTCGGCCAAAAAAGCACTGAGGTCGCCCAGTGGCAGCTCCTCACCGCGCAGATGATGGAAGCAAACATGAGGATGGGCGCGCTTGCCAAAGACCGGTTCCTGAAACGCAACCTCAAATGGTGCAGGAAATACAAGATACAGGCGGATGCTGTAAATTTCGGCAAGGCTCATAATTATGTAAAGGATAACGTGAGTGATAAAAACTTCAAACATATCATGACCAAGGCCCTGCAGCTCAGGAAGGACGGCCTCAAGTACGAGAACCTCTCTGAAACGGACAGGAAGGCGGCGGACAAAGGGGCCTGGCATATCAAGGTGGCCATAGCCATGATGGCCTTTGTGATCTTCTGTTTTGTGACCGAATGCATTCCCCTGCCGGGTGTTGCCTTTTGCATTGGCCTTATTCTCGTATTCACGGGCGTTGTCACCAGGAAGCAGGTGGCCATGCTCTACTGGTCGGACGCCTGCTGGTTTATCATGGGCAGCCTCATGTTTGCGGCCGCCTTTGTAAAGACAGGGGTCGATAAACGCATGTGCATGATGATGTTCAAAAGGCTGGCCGTTCCCAATGCCAGGTGGATCACCCTGATCTTCTTCCTTATCATCACCCCTCTCGCGGCCTTTATCTCCGATCATGCCCTTGCAGCCATGTTCCTGCCCATCGGCATGCTCCTTTACCAGAACAGCCTGACAGAAGAGATACCCGAAGATCCCGAGCTTGGCAAGATGCTGATGATCGCCATTGCCATGGCCTGCAACATCGGAGGCCCCGGGGCCCCGTCGGGCGGCGCCAGGAACGTGATCATGATGACCTACCTGAATGACATGTTCGGCTTTGATATCGGTTACTTCCAGTGGGTCACCTATTGCTTTCCGTTTCTCCTCGTGATGATCCCCATCACCTGGTTTATGGTGAACTGGCGGTTCAAACCCAGGATAACGTCTCTTGCCCCCGCCATGAATCAGCTCAGGACGGAAATAGACAGGATGGGCGGGTGGAACAGAAAACAGATATGGGCGCTCATTATTTTCCTAATCATGGTGTACGGATGGTTCACCGAAAAGGTTTTTTATAACTTAGGCATATACCCCGTACGCCTCGGGATAGGAGTGATCGCTGTTGCGGGCGCGGTGGCCTATATCCTGGCCGGTGTGGTCAACTGGCGCGACTACCAGGAAAAGGTGGACTGGGGCGTAGTATGGCTCTATGCGGGCGCTATTATCTTCGGCAGAACACTGGATCAGACCGGGGCCGCCTACTGGCTCGCAAGAACGGTCATCGACCTGCTTGCGCCCCTTGGGATGTCTTCAGGAATTCCGCTCATGGCCACGGCAAACGGGCTTACAGCCTGTCTCACCAACCTCATGGCGGACGGACCCGCGGCCGCGGCCGTCGGTCCCATTACCCTAAACATGGCAGGCCTTGTCCATCCGGGCTCCACGTTTCTGCCCTTCATGGCCATGTCCACGGCAATAGCCTCCTCCTTTGCCTATTGTCTGATCATAGGGACGCCGCCGAACGCCATTGTGTACGCCAGCGGATACCTGGAGCCCAAGGACTACCTGAGGGTCGGAATCCCCATGTGGTTTATCGCCAATATAGTGATTGTTTTGCTTACCGCGGTATATTGGTCCTTCAGGGGGTTCGGCGGCCTGCCTGGGTTTTAGAGATGTACATGCAGCAGCAGTTGGAGGTCAGACGTCAGAGGTCGGAGTTTCAATCGCCAGTTACCAATTATAACGGATTTGAATAAAGATAGCTATTCAATTCTGGAGGCAGCATCAATGGAAGCACAAAACGATCGGAAGGTCCAAAAGAAGGCATTTTTCCACGCCGAGGGCGTGACCTATTTCGACAAAAGTACAGAGCGAACCATCTTCTTTGTTTTGACCGTCATCATGCTCGTCTGCGGCGTTTTCGCAAAGCTCGGGATATTTTGATTGATGATGAGTGATGCATGATTGTCAATGGGACGGGGCAAAGGAACGGGCATGCCCCTCCCTTTGACATGCAAAAGGACAAGGGCAATCGTTGATTGCATCGTCCAAACACGAGCGCCATATCGATAACCGACTGTTAGTCGTTGACACAAAAGACATTCATAAAGAACCGGCACGGAGGTCAACCAAGCATCGTGGATCAACAAGCAATAATCGATAATCGTTTCTCCCTTGCCTTTTATTTACAGGCGCTCACCCGGTTGTTGAGTTCACCGGGCCGGTTTTTCAGCGAGCTTCCACGGGAATCCGGGGTCGTGCAGCCATTGGGCTTCTTGATCACATCCGCCCTGTTCAATGCAGGGGCTGGAATGACTACGCTCCAGGACGGCCGCCTGCTCATGGCCGGCATCTGGATCGTCAACGCCGCGGTCATGCCGGTGATCCTGGCAGGCATCAGCTTTATGGCCATGACCATGTCCATGGGAAACCGGACATCCTTTCAGAGGCTTTTCTCCGTCTATGCCTTTGCCTCTGGCGTCACACTCCTGGCATCCTGGATACCGCTTTTGGTGTGGATTACTGAACCATGGAAATGGTGTCTTGCGACCATCGGCATGGTCAGGGCGTGCGGACTTAAACGGCTCCATGCCGTTCTCATTATGGCCGTTACCATCTTCATATCAATCCTTCTTCTTTGGTCTGTATGTCCCATCATCACCTTCCTCAAAAGCCTATGAATCCTCCCACGCCTGTACATCAGGCGCCCACCCCACGGGCGGGCCTCTTTGAGACCCGCCCCCTCCTCTTCAACAGAATCTGTAAATATCCCCCCCCTGACAGGGATACCGGTTGAAAAAAACGTCAATGACCTGTATAAAACCGAATTGCGCCCATGGGGCGTTTGTTGTCGTATTTAAGCAAACCAGGAGGATTGGATGAGCGAGCAATTAACAGTGAAACAATTGACCGAGCGGGTCAGGGCACTGGAAGAACAGATCGCAAGGCGCGAAGAGAGTGAAAGGACCCTTCAGGAAAGCAAGGCATGGTTGTCGCAGGTCCTCCAGGAGATACCCATTCCCACCTTTGTGATTGACCGCGAGCATCGGGTAACCCATATCAACAAGTCCTTCGAGACCCTTACCGGCATCTCCGCAAAGGATATTCTCGGCACCCGAAATCAGTGGAAGGCCTTTTATCCCACTGAGAGACCGACCATGGCCGACCTGATCCTGGATAATGCCTCGGAAGGCGACATCGCCAGGTATTACAAGGGTGGGTATCAGAAATCGGCCCTCCTGGAGGGAGGCTACCAGTCGGAACGTCTGTTTCGCCACCTCAGGGATGGGAGCCGGTGGCTCTTCTTTACTGCATCGCCCTTAAAGGATGCATCAGGAAAGCTGATCGGCGCCATTGAGACGCTTCAAGACATCACCGAACAAAAGAAGGCTGAGCTGGCCCTCAAAAAATCAGAGCGTCGCATGCGAACCCTTCTGGATTTTGTTCCCTATCCGATCGTGGTATTTACCCTGACAGGCCGGGTATACTACCTGAACCCGGCCTTTACCGAAACATTCGGCTGGACCTTGGATGAATTGGAAGGAAAGACCATCCCCTATACGCCCCCGGGCCTTGAAGAAGAAACCGGCAAGGCCATCAGGGAACTGCTGGAAAAGAAGGTCATTCTTCGACACGAAACCAAGCGGCTCACAAAAGACGGCCGGATCCTGGACGTGGTAATGAGGGCCGTGGTTTACTCCGAGGACAAGAATGAACCGGCAGGAGAGCTGGTGCTGTTGAGGGATATCACCCGCGAGAAAAAGATCGCCCGCATGAACCAGACCATCCTCCGTTTCAGCACCTCTCTCCATGAGTATCCCGAGATGGAAAATCTCCTGGACTATATCAGCGCTGAGATCAAGCAGCTCCTGGATGCCGAAGGGGGCCTCGTGGTCCTTCTGGATGAAGAAAATCAGGAGCTTTACTACAAGGGCGCTGCATTTGACGACAATATAACCCAGGAGCGGATAAAGGAGATCCGATTCCCCGCGGACAGAAGCGTGGCTGGAAAGGTCATCAGGACAGGTGAACCGATCGTTGTTCCGGATACGTCAATGGAGCCGGATTTCTTTCCCGGCGTGGACAAAAAACTCGGCTATCATACCCGGAACATCTTAGAGGTCCCGCTGAAAAGCGGCGACCGGATTATCGGAGCACTGTGCGCACGCAACAAGAAGGACGGGAATTTCGACGAGACAGATCTTGAATTGTTGAACATGATGGCCGGGACCGTTGCCCTGGCCATAGAGAACGCCAGGTTTTCCAAGGAAATCATAGAGGCCTACCGCACCAACGAAGCGCTCCTCAGAATCAGTCGTGCCCTCCCGGAATACCCTGAACTGGAGCCGCTCCAGGACTATATCAGCCAGGAGGTCAAACGGCTTCTGGATTCAGAGGGGGCGCTTGTGATCCTGCTGGATGATGAAAAACAGGAGCTCTACTTCATAGGCGCGGCCTATGATGATACAGCCACGGAGAAACGGATCAAGGAAATCCGCTTCCCCCTTGACGAACTGGTGGCAGGAAAGGTTATCCGGACAGGCAAGCCTCTCATCGTATCCGACACCGCCACAGATCGGAAGCTTCACAGTGAGAGGGACAAGAAGCTTGGTTATCATACCCGCAATCTGCTCCTGGTGCCCTTGAAAAGCAAGGATCGCATTATCGGGGTCTTGTGCGCCATCAACAAAAAGGGAGACGAGCCTTTTGACCAGGCTAATGTGGAGCTGCTCAGCATGATTGCCGGAACCGTGGCCCTTTCCATTGATAACGCCCGATTTGCCGAGGAATTGAAGCGGGCCTATATCGAGGTGAGCAGTATGAACCGGGCCAAGGACAAGGTAATCAACCACCTCTCCCATGAATTGAAGACCCCTGTGTCGGTCCTGTCAGGCTCCCTCAGCATACTTGAGAAACATCTAAAACAGCTTCCCACGGACAAATGGAAAAACACCATTGCCCGGAGCAAGAAAAACCTGGAGCGCATTATAGAAATTCAGGGTCAGGTGGAGGATATCATGCGGGAACGGCAATACCGGTCCCACGGTGTTTTGACCCAATTGCTTCGGGAATGTGCGGATGAGCTGGAAACACTGATCGCGGAGGAGGTTGGAGAAAACGCGGTGGTTGAGACCGTCCGAAAGAAGATTGACGACCTCTTCGGCCCCAAGAAGCTGGAGCCCAAAGAATCGGCCCTGGACCGGACCGTCAACCAAAGGATTGAAGCCCTTGAGCCCCTGTTTTCACATCGACAGGTCCACATCGAGCGCCGACTCGAACCTGCGCCGTCTGTCTGCATGCCCCTGGATCCTTTGCATAAGATCATTGACGGGCTTATCAAAAATGCCATTGAAAATACCCCGGACGAAGGAAAGATAGAGATTACGGTCAGGCAAAGGGACGGGGGTGCCGAACTGGTGGTGCGCGACTACGGAGTGGGAATCATCGAAGAGGATCAACGGCGCATATTCGATGGCTTTTTTGCCACCCAGGACACAATGGCCTATTCCTCCAAACGGGCCTTTGACTTCAATGCCGGAGGCAAAGGAGCGGATCTGCTGCGCATGAAAATCTTCTCCGAACGATACGGGTTTGAAATCCAAATGGAATCGACCCGGTGCCAATACATACCCACAAGCACCGATGTTTGCCCTGGACGAATCAGCGAGTGCGCCTATTGCAAAACCAGAGAAGATTGTTTCCAGTCAGGGGGGAGCGCCTTTACTGTTTATTTTCCGGCCAAGGGAGAAGCCGAATCGCTGTCTGCCTCCCATAATGCCTGGATCCGGCAGCTCTCCGACAGGGCCGTTGAAGAAAAGGCATCGTGAGGATCTCCGGGCAGAGGCGCCTGCACCCTTCCATGCAACGCTACAGAGATTTCAATACCTATCTGAGAGAGATCTTCGGCGAACGGGTCCAGAAGATATCCCTGGATGCAGGGCTGAGTTGCCCTAACCGAGACGGAACCATTTCCACGAAGGGGTGTCTTTTTTGCGACCGCCGGGGATCGGGTACCGGCGCCTTCGCAGACAAAGGCCTCTCAATTGACGAGCAGATTATCCTGGCAAAGAAAAATATCCAGCGGCGCTACAAGGCACGGAAATTTATCGCCTATTTCCAGTCATTCACCAATACCTACGGCCCTATCCCCCGACTCAAATCCCTTTATGACCGGGCCCTGGCCCACCCGGATATGGTGGGGCTGTCTGTAGCCACACGACCTGACTGTGTGGACAAGGACGTACTGGCACTCATCCGCTCCTATCAGAGGGATCGCCTTGTGTGGCTTGAGTATGGTCTCCAATCGTCTCACGATGCAACACTCCGGCGCATCCAACGAGGCCATGATGCGGCCTGCTTTGAAAGGAGCGTTCGAATGGCCGCGGCCCGGGGAATAAACATATGCGCCCACATCATCCTGGGACTTCCCGGCGAAGACCGCGACATGATGCTTGAGACCGCCCGGTATCTGTCGCGCCTTCCTGTTCAGGGGGTCAAGATTCATCTCCTGTACGTGGTCAAGGGAACCCCCCTGGCCCAGCTTCATGACCGAGGTGAATTCAGGTGCCTGGAGCGGGAGGAATATGCAAACCTGGTGGTGGACGTCCTGGAGCTGCTCCCCCCCGATATGGTGATTCAGCGACTCACCGGCGATCCCCCACGATCGGAACTGGCGGCCCCAACATGGGCGCTGGAAAAACAGACCAATTTAAGGTGTATCCAGGATGCCCTTGAAAGGAGAAGAACATGGCAGGGGAGGCTTTTTCAGGGATCTACTGCGCAAAGATGACAATCGGCCGGCTCCACATCTATCTGGCATCTACAGAAAGGGGGGCGCTCCGGGTAGGCCTTGGGCTGGACGATCACTTGCCCCCTGCTCAGTTTTTCAGACGGGTATTCCCGGACCTGCAGCTCATTCAAGATCTCCGGATGAATCAACCCCTCGCCGATGCCGTGGAGGCATGTTTACACAACAGGCCCCCGAAGAGACACCTTCCCCTCCATGTCTCCTTCACCCCGTTTCAGAAACGGGCGCTGGAAGCAGTGGCGGCCATACCCTTTGGCCAGACACGAACCTATGGGGCAGTGGCCTCGGCAATGGGAAGCCCCCAAGGCGCCAGGGCCGTGGGACAGGTTATGGGGAAAAACCCGCTGCCACTGATCTTTCCGTGACATCGCGTGGTGGCTGCCGGGGGTCTTGGCGGTTTTGGAAGCGGCCTGAATGTGAAACGCTGGTTGCTGGACTATGAGGCGGTTTTTCTTGAAGAACAGGGTTATTTATGTGGTTCGCCCAGCTTTTCCCGAAGGGCCTGATCCAGGGCGATCTTGTATTCTGCAGACCCGGGGGTCAGCGACTGGTTTTGGGCCAATTGGACGATGATTTCACTTTCCACCTTTTCGAACTGACTGCGGCTCTGGCTGATGACGCGATCGACGGCATGATAGATTTCTTCATCCGTGCCGTAAATCTCAATAACATCCGGATCGTTGATAAGGACTTCCATCAGATACTGGGTCATATACAGGGAATAGGGATTGGGGTGCGGAACCAGGTTACGGATGGGCGAAACAAAGTATCTGAAATCAAACTCGGAGCTGTTGAGGGCCATTTTCAGGCCTTTGAGGAGGGAGTCGGAAACAGCCGCTGCATTGTCGCTTTCAATGATTTTCTCTTCCAATAAGGTCTGACGCAGTTTATTGTGGATCTCGGGAAGTTTGAACCGGAAAAATCTTCCTTGTTGAAAGGCCCTCTTTTTCTCCTGCCTCTCCAGCCTGTTAATTAACTTGTCCTGAACCCTGCCCGAATCTCGTGTATACATGAAAACCCTTTGCCGCCTATTCCTTGCTCTTGGAAGGCGTAGGCGCTTTGCTTTTGGGCTCACTGGCCTGGGAGCTTACGGTTGTATCTTTACCCCCCCCGGAACCCTTTTGCTTGCCTCCTCGATACCCGGTGTTCGACTTGGAGGCATAGTCAGTCACGTACCAGCCTGTTCCTTTCAGATGAAATGTGCTTTGGGAAATGAGTTTTTTGATCTGATGAGAATGACACGCTTCGCATTCGGTAATGGGCGGATCTGAAAATTTCTGTAAGACCTCCATATGGTGTCCGCATGCATCGCATTCATATTCGTAGATCGGCATTCTGTCTTCTCCTTCCTTTATCCGGCTCCTATCTGGCAGATCCTGTGGCCCCGATAGGAATCCAGAACATAATCCAGTTTGGCCAGCGAGGACCTCTTTAATATTTCATAAGTCAACGAGTGGACGATCTCTTCTTCCTCAGCCCGCTCTGTCTCCGTTGCCTCAAAACTTTGAAAGAACTTGGAGAATCTGACGATATGGACCAGTTCGTGGGTAAGGATATAAACCAAAAACGGCAGCAACGCCAGATTGTTGTCCCTCTTGAGAGCCCTGAGAATAAGGTGATCCTGAAGGCAGATAAAATAGAAATCGCGCGTCTTGCTCCTGGGTTCAAAATCTTGAAGCACTCTTACGCCCTTGCTCAATACGGCCAGCGCAAAGCTGCTGATCTCTTCTCCGTTCAAAGAGCAAAGGGTCTTGACATCATAGCCATACCGCTTCGCCTGCCCGATCGATGTCTTGAAGAAATTACCCGTTGCATCTTCTGCAATGTCGAGGGCATCGCTGACGGTAACAATCTCATCCTGCCCGAAAAAGACCACTTCTAACGGCTCTTCAATGGGATGAAAGTCAGACAAAAAATAAGAGCATCCCGATATTTGTCAATATTTGATCAGGATTTTTGTTGGTGGCGGTGACTGGATTTGAACCAGTGACTCTACGGATATGAGCCGTATGCTCTGACCAACTGAGCTACACCGCCGTCTCCTTCGCCGCATTCTATAAATGTAGCTAAATTTTCTTTTTTGTCAATCAAATAATGACAGAAGGCATCAACTCAATAATTCGGGGGATAAGAGCGAACATACCACCGGGGCAGGGTGATTTTTCTTCCCCTCCGGGCCTCCGGGCCTGTCTCTTCAGAAAAACCCTCCTGACCCTATTTATTGAGCCAGGGCCCATCCACCAATAGATTTTGGGCGTCCGGATGGAGGGCGAATTGAACAGGACAGGGATTGAAGGAGACTGCTCAACCCCTGTCATGCCCGTCCACTGCGCTATACGTACTTTTTGGCCTCTTCCGTCAATGCCGGAACCACGTCAAAAAGATCAGCCACCACCCCGTAGTCGGCCTTCTGAAAGATGGGGGCATCCGGATCCTTGTTAATGGCAACGATAATCTTCGAAGTGCTCATGCCTGCCAGGTGCTGAATCGCCCCGGAAATGCCGCAAGCCACGTAGAGATTGGGGGATACAACCTTCCCCGTCTGGCCCACTTGGTCTGTGTGGGGTCGCCACCCTGCATCCACGGCCGAACGGGAAGCTCCTACGCTGGCGCCGATGACATCTGCTAATTCTTCCAAAATATTGTAATTTTCAGGGCCTTTCATGCCCCGGCCACCCGATACGATCTTGTCCGCCTCTGTCAGGTCGACCTTGCCGCTTTCGTCCCTGAGCGCTTCCACCACCTTTGTCTTTAGTTCCGCATCGTCCAGAGTAAAAGTAGCATCCGAGACCTCAGCGGTTCTGGAAGGATCAGGCTCGTTGACCGCCATCACCTTTGGCCTGGCCGTAGCCAGCTGGGGCCAGCTGTTCACAAAGGTGACTTTTGCGTAGGCCTTGCCTGCATAGATGGGCCGGGTAGCCACAAGGTTTCCCTCCTCAACGGCAAAGGCCGTGCAGTCCTGGGCCATGGCCACGTCCAGCCTGGCTGCCAGTCTGCCTGCCAGATCTTTTCCCTGGACCGAGGCGCCCAGCAGCAGCAGGGCCGGATCATTCGCCTTCACCAACTGGGAAATTACCGCGACGTAGGCATCTGTTGTGTACGGCTCCAGCCGCGGATCATCTGCCACCAGGACCTTGTCTGCTCCATAAGCCCCGAATTCGCCTGCCTTGTCTTTGATATCGGCGCCAAGCAGCACCACTGTCAGTTCCTGACCCAGGGCATCGGCCAGCCGTCTTCCTTCACTAACCAGCTCATAACTTATCTTTCGAATCTCTCCATCCCTTTGCTCAGCAATTGTCCAAACTCCTTGTGCCATTTTTATCTCCTTACCTGTCTGTATTGATTCCACATTGTAACGCCACAGCAAGACATGTTCATATTCGGCAGAAGGTTTAGAGGACCTTTGCCTCTTCGTGGAGCAGCTTTGCTAACTGGGCGGCCTTTTCCTGCGGCGTTTCCCCTTCGATGATCTTCCCCGCGGCCCTGGCCGGAGGCGGCGTCAGCTCCAGGATCTTGAGTTTTCTTGCATCAAGTCCGAATGCACTGCTGTCCAGGCCCAAATCCCCGAGGGACTTCTCCGCAAGGGGTTTCTTCTTGGCCTTCATGATCCCGGGCAGTGAGGCATATCGAGGTTCGTTCAGGCCCTTCTGTGCGGTGATGAGGGCGGGGAGCGGGGATGTGATGACCAGGGTCTCCCCTTCAATGGGCCGTTCCACCTTGACTGAGTGGCCGTCCTCGCTTACCTCCACCTTAACAATCAGGGAAAGCTGAGGGATACCCAGGAACTCGGCGATAGCAGCACCCACAATACCCAGGTCATCGTCAACCCCCCGCTGACCGGTAAAGATCAGGTCGTATTCAAGTTCCTTGATAGCAGCGGCCAATGCCTTTGCATGGGCCAGGGAATCGCTCCCTTCCAGGGCATCGTCGCTGATAAGAATCCCTTTGTCCGCACCCATGGCAAGGGCGGTGCGTATGGATTCAGTGACTCTCTTGGGTCCGAGGCCGATGACCGTGACCTCGCCCCCGTGCTTTTCCTTGAGGCGCAAGGCCTCTTCCACGCCGAATTCATCATAAGGGTTCATGACCCACTTGATATCGTCGGTTACAATGGACTGGTTGTCCCCTGCAATCTTGATCTGGGTTTCTGTATCCGGCACCTGTTTTAGACAAACGATAATGTTCACGTTATCCTCCTTTCTTTAAAGCCCGTTAATTGATGGGTCGCCAACGAGAGCCCTGGACCCCATGATAGGAACGCCCGTTCTTTGCCCCCTGCTTCACTCATAGCTGAGAAATCAACGCGTCATATGCTGAGGTCCGCCGGCGACTTATACATGCAAATGTCGGCCTATGCCCGGCTGCGCCGCGAATCGGGACAAACCGTTATCCCATCCAAAAAGTATTCACTGATTTGCCCCGCGACGGTCTTGATATCATATTGTCTGCGACTTGACAATACCCAACACCGCGACACTTCATCCAGTGCCCCAAAAAAGGCCCTCTTGGCCACATTGGGGACCACGCTTTTCTTAAAAAGCCCGCAATTCTGGCCCTCGACAATAATATCTTCAATAATGTTCAGATATTGGCTGAATTTCTCATTCTTGTATTCTTTCATAAACTTGCCGCTCTGGCGCAGTTCCACCTGAATAATCTCCGCCATATCCCTGTTTTTCTCTATAAGATTCAGATGGGTCCTCGCGAATTCTTCCAGCTTTTTTACCGGATCTGTCAAGACCCTGATGCGGGAGTTCATATTGTCCAAAACAACCTGCATCTGTTCCTCAAACAGGGAGATGAGGATATCGTCCTTGTTGTCAAAATAGATATAGATGGTCCCATCCGCAACCCTGGCCTCCCTCGCAATCTCTGATATCCTGGACTGATAGAAGCCCTTTCGGGCAAAAACCCGGGTGGCCGCAGCAATAATTCTTCGATATTTTTCGTTGTTTTTCCTTTTTGCCATGATGAATCACCGTTAATGAATGACTATTCATTCAGGAATTTAATACCATTCCATGCAGGCCTTGTCAAGCCATTTATGCATCAATCTCCGGGCCGACAGTCCCGATGCATGGCGTGGCCCCATACCGGTTGGCCCTCCCTGTAAGACCGATTTCCTTGGAGAATGTACATATTTTAAGACAATTCATTTCATGAAACTCTTTGACGCTTATTGAAAATTTGAAGCCAATAACTGCTTGACAAAAAAATCTGACTTGGATTAAAGTGCCTCCATGCACCGTCCAAGGAAGCCGAATTCAACGCAAGAAGCAATCCGTCAGCTTGTGAACAGGCTCATGCAGCGGCCTGTCGATTCAAATCCAACAATTTCAAAGCGAAAGGGAGGTGATCCGGTTAAGGCGTGAGGTGTTGAGCATGTAGCGAATTAACTCTTTAGTCCCAAAGGAGGAAATCATGCGTAAAGGTCTTTTGTTGGCAACGATTTGTTTCGGTATCGCAGGCTTGATCGCTATCGGCATCCCCACGGGCGCTCTTGCCAAAGACATTAAAGCAGGGGCCGTCATCAACCTCACAGGTCCGGCATCCACTTGGGGCCAGTTCCATGCAAAAGGACAGCAGGACTACTTCCGCTATATAAATGAGGTGAAGGGGGGCATCGCCGGCAACAAGATTAACTTGACGGTAGTGGACCATGCCTATAAGGTCCCCGAGGCCCTCAAATACGTAAAAAAATTCTGCACATCCGATAAAATGGACATGATCGCCACCTGGGATGCAGGCTCCGGGATCATGGCAAAACCCATCATTCAAAAATACAAAGTCCCCAACATCAACTACTCCACCTACCAGGGCATCCTCAAGCCCCCCGTCGCTTATGCCTATCTCCCCTTTGGAAGTTATGTCATGGATTCATACGCCGTCCTGGCCTATATCAAGGCCATCCATAAAGGGAGCGCCCCCCCCAAGGTAGGGCTTTTGACCTATAACAACGCTTATGGAAAATCGATCCACAAACCCAGCCGGGAATATGCCTCCAAAAACAACATAGAGATCGTCGCGATTGAGCAATTCCCGCCCAAGACCCTGGATCTCAATACCGAACTCCTGCGGCTGAAAGATAAAGGGGCCGAGTACATTTTCATGCAGTGTCTTCCCTCTGCCATCATTATGGCCCTCCAGTCTGCGGACCGTGTCAACTATGATGTTCCCTTCTTCGGGACCTGGACATCCACGGACCCGGATTTCTTCAAGCGGGGCGCGGGCCTGATCCGCGACCGGATGCACATGCAGTTCCCGGGATGCCTGCCGGGCGACGGCACGCCGGGTATCAAGCTGATTGAAAACCTCATGGCCCGGTACAAGACCGTGAAAAAATATGACGCCTCCTACTGGGAAGGCATCGTCATCGGCGCCATCATGGCACGCGCCTTCCAGAGGGCCCATGACAAACTGGGCAAGATAGACAGCGAGTCCATCAATGTGGCCCTTGAAACCTTCCAAAATGAGGACTTCGGAGGGCTTATTCCCAATATCACTTACACCAACACTGACCACGGAGGTTCTTTTACCGCCAGGATTGTAAAGATCAATGAAGATCAGACGCTGACACCGTTGACAAAATTCTGGAACCCGAAAAAGGAAAAGGTGACGGTTCTAAAATGAAAGCCTTCCGCGGTGAACCCAGCATCTTCACCTCGGCTCGGCCCGAAGACCGACGGGCCGAGCTGCAGGTGAATGATCTGACCCTCAAATTTGGCGGGATTACGGCCCTGACCAAGATCGAGCTTAATGTCCGAAACGGCGAGCTGGTATCAGTGATCGGACCTAACGGAGCAGGCAAGACCAGCCTTTTAAACTGCATTACCGGCTATTACAAGCCGCAGGAAGGACAGATCCTGTTTAACGGGCAGGATGTGACTCGCCTTTCAACACATCACCTTACCAGGCTCGGCATTGGTCGAACCTACCAGAACATAGAACTTTTCCCCGGCATGACAGTCCTCTCCAACATGCTGTTAGCCCGGCACGTCCATTGCGGCTACCATGTGGGAAAGGCATCCCTCTTCCTGAAAAGCGTACAAAAGGAAGAGGTCCGCCACCGGAAGGTCCTGGAGGAACTCATCGATTTTTTGGAGATGCAGTCGATTCGCAACCAGCTTGTCGGCTCGCTTCCGTACGGCATGAGAAAGCGGGTTGAATTAGGCCGTGCCCTGGCCCTGGAACCCAAGCTGTTGGTCCTTGACGAGCCTTTTGCGGGAATGACACTTGAGGAAAAGGAAGACATGGTCCGGTTTCTTGTGGAACTGAACGAGGCCTGGAATCAGACCATGATTCTGGTGGAACATGACATGTCCATTGTCATGAGCATCTCCAAGCGCGTGGTCGTGTTCGACTTTGGGGTCAAGATCGCAGAGGGCTCTCCGGATTTTGTTCAGGATCATCCTCAGGTCATCAAGGCCTACCTCGGGGATACCTCCAAAATAGAATAAGGGGCCTCCATCAACCCATCCTGACCGGAAATGTGCGCCGGGGCAATGAGGGGTGAGGAATGATGGAAGGGCAACAGGAAGAAGATATCTGTGAACGGCAAGAGCAAAATAGAACGTATTGATCAAGAGACACTGTCTTCTTTGGGTCAATTTACTCTGCCCCAGATCCTGCTGAGACAGTCGGAGCGGCTGGGATCCGACCGGGTCGCCATGCGGGAAAAGGCCTATGGCATCTGGCAGACCTATGACTGGAAGGATTATTTCCGGTACACGAAGCTGGTGGGGATGGGTCTGATCTCTTTAGGCCTCAAGAGGGGCGAGAATGTGGCCTTGATCGTGGATAACGGTCCGGAATGGCTTTTTGCAGAGCTGGGGGCCCAGTCCGCAGGCGCGGTGGTCGTCCCCCTCTTTACATCGGCCGTGGCCAAGGAGCTGGTCGAAGGGATCAACCGCATCCAGGCAGCGTATGTATTTGCACAGGATCAGGAGCAGGTGGACAAGGTCCTGGCCTGCAGGGGGGACCTTCCTAACACGAGACGCGTGATCTACACGGACCCCACAGGCATGCGGACCTATGAAGACGATCCCTGGCTCATCAGTTTCAGCCAGCTGCTGGATCTGGGAGAGGAACTGGACAGTGAACAGCCCGAGCTTTACAATAAAGAATTGTGGGAGGGAAAGCCTGCCGATGTAGCCGTCATGCTCATGACATCCGGCACTACGGGGTTCCCCAAGCTGGTGATGTTGACCCATGCCAATTTTACGGATATGGCATCCAAATGGCTCCTGACCGCTCCCATCGGCATTGAGGACAACTGGATCTCCATCACTCCTACAGCCTGGATCGTTGATCAGATGTGGGGCGTGGGCGTGACGCTGTGCGGCGGCATGGTCATGAACTTTCCAGAGACCTTTGAGACGGCAGTGGACGACCTTCGGGAGATCGGACCCACAGTAATCATCACTTCTTCCAGGTTCTGGGAGGATCTGGCATCCAAGATCCGTGTCAAGATCGACGATGCCGGATTCCTTAAGCGCCGGCTCTATGACATGTCACAGCGAATCGGCAAACAGATTCTGGATCTTCAATCCGATAAAAAAGAGATCCCCGCCATGCTCAGGCTGTTGCAGTGGCTGGGAATCCGAATCGTATCGCGGCCCCTGATGGATCGTGTGGGGTGCCTCAACTTCCGTGCGGCATACACAGGGGGCCATCCCATCAGTCCGGATGTAATCCGCTTTTTCAGGGCCAACAGCCTCAACCTGAAACAATGTTACGGACTAACAGAGACCTGCGGCATCTTTCAGGTGCAGCCCGATGAGGAGGTCAAACCGGAGACCGTGGGGAAACCCCTTCCCGGCACAGAGATTCAGATCACCGAGGATCAGGAGGTACTGGTTCGAAGCAAGTCCATTTTTGTGGGATACTATCAAAATCCGGAAGCCACGGCCGAGGCCCTGAAAGACGGCTGGTTTCATACCGGAGATGCCGGATATTATGACGATGACGGCCATCTTCTCATCATCGGCCGCAAACAGGATATCATGCGGACCCGCGAAGGAGAGGCCTTTTCGCCTGATTTTATTGAGACCAGACTCAAGTTCAGTCCCTATATCAAAGAGGCGGTGATCTGGGGAGAAGGTCAGCAATATTTGACAGCCTTCATCAACATCGACTTTGGAAACGTGGGGAATTGGGCCGAAGACAGGAAAATCCCCTACACCACCTACACAGACCTTTCCCAGCAGCCCGCGGTGGAGGAATTGATCCGGGGGGAGGTAGCCGAGGTCAACACCCAGTTGCCGGACCCGATGAAGCTGGTTCGCATCATCTTGTTATATAAACTGCTGGATGCAGATGACGAAGAGCTGACCCGGACGGGCAAGGTGAGGCGTAAGTTTGTCTTTGAGCAATATAAGACCCTTATCGACGCCATGTATTCGGACAAAACGGAAGTGCCTGTCAAGGGCCAGGTGCGATACAGGGATGGAACCGTAGGGACCATTGAAACAACCGTAAAGATACTAACGGTGTAAGGGAGCGTTTGCAGGCATGGAATTTTTTCTTCAGCTTCTGGTAAGCGGCATTTCACTGGGGTTTCTATATGCCCTTTCCGCACTCGGCTTTGTTATGATCTTCAAGTCGAGCAGCGTTCTCAATTTCGCCCACGGCGAACTCATGGCCATCGGGGCCTTCCTGTTTCTGGCCCTCTCCGCCTGGGCAGACCTACCGATTGTTCTGGCCTTTGTGCTGACCCTCGCGGGGAGTTTTACCCTTGGGTTTATACTGGAGAAATTCTTCCTCCGGCCCCTTATCGGGGAGGCCCTCATCCAGGTCATCATGCTAACCCTGGGGCTGGCCCTCATGTTCAGGGGGCTGCTGCTCTTCATCTTCGGCGGAGACATCCACGATTACCCCGAATTCCTTCCCGAGGCCCTTTCCATGCAGTGGGGGAACATTCAGATCCCGGGCGTCTTTGTAGCGGCCATTATCATCGGGATCCTGTTTTTGATCCTCTTCGGATTCTTTTTTAAATATTCATCCCAGGGCATCTACATGCGGTCTGTGGCAGACAACCAGCCCGCAGCCCTCTCGCTGGGCGTACATGTGAGACGGGTCTTTGCCCTCTCGTGGGCCATTGCCGCCCTGGTCTGCGCCATGAGCGGCATTGTGCTGGGGATCATCAACGGGATCAATGTCCACGAACTGAGTTCCATCGGGCTCAAAGTGTTTCCCGTAGTAATCCTCGGAGGGCTGGACAGCATCGGGGGAGCCATCTTAGGGGGTGTCATTATCGGCCTGTTAGAGACATTCACCGGCGGTTACATCTCCACGTCGCTCAGGGAGATCATTCCCTATATCGTCTTGATCTTTATCCTTATGGTCAAGCCGTACGGGCTCTTCGGCCTGGTGGAAATCGAGCGGGTATAATCGTCAACCATACATCCTGAAGAGACGTAGACATGCGTAAACTCCAGTTTCACCCCTGTGGCGCCTATAAAACAAGTTACTTTGAAGAACTGCACATCTTCAGCACGGATTTCGGCCGGCTCTGGATGTGGATCGGCATAGTCCTGCTCTTTGGGGTTCTGCCCTTCATCAGCAATGCCTATATCCTCTATGTTGTCAACAACATGGGGATCTATGCCATTGCCGCGGTCGGCCTCAACCTGCTCATCGGGTTTACAGGCCAGATCTCGCTGGGGCACGGGGCCTTTTTCGGCGTAGGGGCCTATGCCGGCGCCATCCTGGCCACAAAGGCGGGGCTTCCCTTTTATATCGCAGTGCCCCTCGCCGGGGTTATGTCCGCGGCCGTAGGCATGGTCTTTGGTCTGCCATCGGCCCGTCTCAAGCACCTCTACCTCTGCATCGCGACATTGGCAGGCCAATTCATTATTGAATATGTCCTCGTTCAGTGGGAAAGTCTGACCGGCGGCGCCATGGGCATTGTAGTACCCAGCGCCTCCCTTTTCGGGATCGATTTGGGAAATGATCGGGCCTTTTTTTATGTGATATATTTCTGTTTTGTGCTCATGACATGGATCGCCGTCAACCTGATCCGTACGCGCATCGGCCGGGCCTTTATCGCCATAAGGGACAATGACCGTGCTGCCGAGGGGATGGGAATCCCCATTTTTCCCTACAAGCTCCTTTCCTTTGCCATCAGCTCCTTTTATGCCGGGTTTGCAGGGGCCCTCTACGCCTACTACACCATGAGCATCACGCCGGAGCCCTTCAATCTCTGGCTGTCTATTGAATATATCGCCATGATTATCATCGGGGGTCTGGGGAGTATTCCCGGCTCTGTGTTCGGTGCGGTATTCATCGTCTCCTTGAACGAGATACTGAGCCATCTCACCGAATACCTGATGAATGTGGGCGTCTCCACCGGTGTCGCCATTACCATTGCCCCGCTCAGGGAATTTGTGTATGGCCTGGCCATTGTCCTGTTCATCATCTTTGAACCCAAAGGCCTGGCTGAGGTGTGGCGGATTGTCCGCTCCAGTTTTAGATTGTGGCCCTTTTCCTACTGAAAGGCTGTTGACACCATGCAGGACAACATTCGACTCCTAATCAATAACATCAGCGTGGTCTATTCCGACGTTATACAGGTCCTCAAGGGAGTTTCGCTCACCATCCGGGAGGGCCAGGCGGTCTCCCTCTTGGGAAGCAACGGGGCCGGAAAGACGACCACCCTCAAGGCCATCTCCGGACTGCTCAAGCCTGAAAACGGCAAGGTGACTGAAGGATCGATCGAATACGACGGCAAGCCGGTCCAGAATTCGGCTCCTGAAGAGATCACACGCAAAGGGATTATCCAGGTCCTGGAAGGTCGGCAGGAATTCAAATATCTGACCGTGGAAGAAAATCTTAGGGTGGGGACCGCCACCCGATGGGGAAAACCCTACCAGAAGGACCTGGAATTGGTTTACAACTATTTTCCCGCCCTCTTGGCGAGAAAAAAGTCCATGGCAGGCTACTGCAGCGGCGGTGAACTCCAGATGCTGGTAATCGGAAGGGCCTTAATGGCCCATCCCAAGCTGCTCCTTTTGGATGAGCCCTCCTTAGGCCTTGCCCCGCTCCTGGTCAAGGAGATCTTCCAGATCATCAAACGGATCAACCAGGAGCAGGGAACCACCCTGATGGTGGTAGAGCAGAACGCCAATATGGCCCTCCAGATCGCCCACTACGGGTATGTCATGGAAAACGGCAAGATCGTTCTCGAGAGCAATGCAAAGGACCTCATGGAAAACCCTGATGTAAAAGAATTCTATTTGGGCACGGCCGCCTCAGGGGCACTCAAATCCTATAAGAATGTCAAAGCCTACAAACGTCGCAAACGGTGGCTGTAATCTCACTGTTAAAAGAACCCTTGCTTGGACGAATATCTCAGGCGGTTCGCCGGGTGCCTTGCGGCACAGCCTTTACTTCCCTGCCTGTTTCGTTCAGGCGCGGATGCATGCAATGTTCATGACCGGCCGCCGGCATCCGCCCCAGGCCTTTTGACGGTCTGGACCGGGCCCTGCCCCGCACTGCATCCATGACCGGAGTTTGGCGCCTTATGGGTTCTATCAATCCCCACCCCCAACAGAGCCTTTCGCAAGAAGGCCCTTTTCAGTTCATCAACCCCGAGGATTTTCCATCATTGGGGATCGATCCCTCTTCCGTCCCATTAGGCACTTTTGCCTCATTCAAACATCCCTCCCAACTTCGGAGCAGATTCGGCGGCAACGCCTATGGATTCGGCCTGTTTGAGGATTATGACCGGCTTAAACCCGGCGAAATCGGACGTCTCCAGTCTATCAATCTTCACAATCCGGACGAGATTCGCGCCCATTACAAGGAACTCAACGAGATCTACCGGAAGATGGGGCTGCTGATTCGGTTTTCCAGCCACGGGAAGCGCTACTACCTGATCCCTGTCCACCTCATGTCAAGCTCCATTATTCATGTCATGGCCAAGGTGGATGAAATAAGCAAGACCGTCGGATTTCATCGGAAAAAATTCCTCAAGGAATACCACAAGATCGGGGTGTTGTGCCGGCCGGACGACCTGATCCTGGAGGAGCTGAACTTACGGCTCAAGGAACACCATTTCATTGTCCTTGATTCTTCAGAAAAGCTGTTGAACCTCGATCAGAAACTGGATCTTGTCATATTGCCCGGTGATATGTACGAGATTGTTCTGATGGAGAAGTTCAGTCCCTTGGCCCGGGAGGCCCTGTCAAAGAGGCGCCTCGATCAGTACTGCGCCTATCTGCTCTGGAAAATCCGCAACGTATTGAAACCGGAGGAAGGCGAAATCCTGATCCTGGCCGACCACATCACGGCCAGAACCCATCAGAGCGTGGAGGTGACCTTCAAGACCGAACACGAAGAAAAAAACTTCCTGTTGTTCACCCATGTCTTCGGCACCCGCAAGCGGTATCAGATCAAGGATCACAAGGCCCGGGTAAATGTCTTCGATTTCCAGAAATATCTGAGCGCCTCTTTTGTGGAACAGGAAGGGATCAACCAGTTGCTCGGGGGAAGGTCTTTTGAAGAGTTGACGGTTGAGGAGATCCAGGATCTCCCCTACCTCAGTACCCCGTTCGAGGACTGGCCCTTTTTCATAGATCAAGAAAAGGCCTGGTCCAAGCTCTTGTCCCCCTTTTTTGACAAGGCATTTCTCAAGCCCGTGGTTCCTGATACAGTGAGAAGGGAGTGGGAAAAGCGATTTTCGTGCAAGGATTATTCTCCCAAATACATGCTGATCTATCTGGGCCAGGAAAAGCCGGTAAAAACCACGGTAAGCGACGTCAAAAAGGATGTGGCCAAATCCAACCTCATGGGGTGCCCGATTGAACTGGTGGCGGATTACCGGAATTCTTTTGAATATCTTATACGTACCCTCAAGATCCTGGGGGGAAGGCTCAAGAGAGAGGGCCATCAGGCCCTGCCTCAGGTCTTTATCGACCGCCTGACCCTGCCCCTTGAAAGCAAGAGCAGGAGGTTCAGCGCCCTCAACG
>JAGHEC010000121.1 GCA_021159525.1 Deltaproteobacteria bacterium
AAGGCAATGGCGGGCAGGCTTGCCCCTTTGGCATTCTCGCATTCGTCGAGCTGCGGCTTCCCCCACTGATAAGTCACAAAGAGACGGCGCCCTCCCGGCAGTCGCGTCAGAAAAACCCTCCTGCCCCATTTATTGAGCTGTTACTATTTTTGGATGTTGTAATTATCAAAGCACTCATATCTATAACGAAGCTTAGCGCCCAAGTCGAGCTTGCCGTAGCCCACATCGATGCCTTTGAGCATGTCGGATAATTCGTCGGCCACGGCATCGCCGTAAAAAACGGCAAGCCAAAAGAGGGAAAACACAATAGTAACGGTATAAATCCTTACGCCTTTAACCATATGAATTACCTTTCACTTCAACCGTTTTTTTGCAGTTGGATTGTATCAGCTCAATATTTGGGGGGATAAAGCGAAGGCGCACCGGGGCAGGAGGATTTTTCCAGCGCCACGATGTGCTCTGCAGGCGTTTGCACCCATATCCGGTCCCCTTTACGGTATTTCTTCTTGTTTGTCGTATGAACAATGAGCGGGAGGCTGCCATTTACGGCAAGCTCGGTGAAATACGGTTTCACCATGTATCTTTCGATATCTCCCTGGAAAAGGTTTTCCCCGCGGTTAACCCCATTTTCCATGATCCGTATGTTTTCCGGACGGATCACTGCAATGACATTGCCTTTGAAGGGATTTTTTTTCACAAGAAGGTTCTCTCCAATTTTAATAACCGACCCGTCTGTTTCGCCCTGAAAAATGTTCTGTGATTTCATGAACCTTGCGATAAATTCATTTTTTGGATTCGCCATGATCCCTTTGAGGGTCCCTGTCTGGATTATTCTACCGCCATTCATGATGGCGATTCGGTCGGATACGTCCGAAGCCTCTTCGAAATTGTGGCACACATGAACAAAGGCACCCTTGACGCCCCTCTGAATTTGTCTGAGTTCTCTTGCGGTTTCAGTTCTGAGGTTTTCGTCCAGGGCGCTTAACGGTTCATCCAAAAGCAGAAGTTTCGGTTTGGTCGCCAGGGCACGACCCAATGCCACCCGCTGTTTTTCGCCGCCGCTTAGGTTGAGCGGCATCCTGTGACGGATATTTTCCATTTTGAGAATGGAAATCATTTTTGAAACACTTTCATTGACTTGATTGGCCGGCATTTTCCTTGCCTTCAGTCCGTAGGCAATATTTTGTTCCACGGTCAGGTTTGGAAAAAGGGCATAATCCTGGGGTACATAACCGATGTTTCGTTCCTCGGGATAAAGGTGGGTGATATCCTCTCCATCCACGCGGATCGTTCCCGTGTCCGGTCGGTAAATGCCGGCAATATATTCGATCAGCACGGTTTTCCCCGAACCGGTGGGACCGAGAATCCCCAAGTATTCCCCCTCATTTACTTTCAGATTGATATCGCGAAGATGGAATTCACCGATACTTCCATTGAGATTTTCTATTTCGATCATCTTATCGTCTCCTTACCACACATATCCTTTTGCGCCGATTCGGTGCATAATATAGACGGAAATTCCGCCGATGAAGACCAAAACAAAGGCCAAGGCAAAACCGTATTCGATATTGCCGAATTCCACCTGTGCCCACACGGCTACAGACAGCCAATCGGCCTGATCCATTTGTAAAAATTTGGTGAAATCGGAAAAGCGGGATGCCGGCAGTTCCCCGAATGTCCCGCAAAAAAAGAGGACGGCGCTGAATTCCGCCATGGCCCTGGTCCAGGCCAGTATGATGCCGGTGACGATTCCGGTTTTTGCCAGAGGAAAAGTGACCGTCCTGAATGCTTGCCATCGGTTGCTTCCCAGTGTTCTTGCCACTTGTTCAAAACGGGGATTGATACTATCGAACGTCGCTTTCCAGGCACTCATACCAAAGGCAAAGGAAAGGACCAGGGAGGCGATGAGCATTCCGGGAAAGATGCTGTGGGCAAACTTGAAGCCCAACATATTCTGCAGGTCCCATAACGGCCCGTAATTAAACATGACAATAAGGCAGATGCCGATAACCGAACCGGGCATCACCATTAAAGATGAAAACAATACATCAATCACCGATTTTCCCGGAATGGAATAACGTGAAAGGGCATAAGCGGCGGGAACGCCCGCCACGGTGGCGATCAAGGTGGTGAGGACGGTTATGATCAAGGTAAGATTAAGGGATTTCCAGAAATAGACGTCTTTCCAGAATCCACCCGCAAACTGGTTCAAGATTTCCCCGTCTTCGCCCCAGCCCGTTACTTCACGTGTTTTTACCGCCGCTTCGGTTACAAAAACTTGATCCAGATTGCTCAAGAAAAGATAAGCGGAATAGAGGAACAGAAAACCGGCAAAACTGTAAAAAAAAGCATTGAATTGTCTTCGCCCCTTGATTTTACCAGACATTGCTTTTGCCCCCAATTATTTTCATCGCCGATATGGCGGAGACAGCCATCAACATGCAGACAATGCTCATCGAGGTTACCCACCCCATCATCCCTCCGTTCCAGTCCAGATAGATGGCAAAGGGCATGATGTCCGTTTTCCCCTCGGTGGCCCCCACAAACAGCATGAGGCCTTCCCATTCGGCGGCGGCCCTCGCCCAGACAACAATCATGCTGGCAATAATCCCGTTTTTTGCCATGGGAAGAACCACTTTGAAAAAAGTGCGGAATGGAGAAGCTCCAAGAGTGTTGGAAACGGCCTCAAATCTGGTGGGAATCATGTCGAAGCTCGCCTTCATCAAACGGGTGCAGAAAGCGACGGTTACAGTGAATTGCACCAACAGGACGCCATACACGTTTCTGCCGATGTAGATATCGTAGTGTTCACTGACCCAATCAAAGGGAAATCTGGTGGTAATACCGAAAAGAAATGCTCCGACCACTGCGGGAGAGACGACAATGGGCAGATCTATGATGCTGGCGAACAGGTAACGACACGGGAATTTGAACCGGGAAAGCGCATAACCGGCGGGAATGCCGATCACCAGGGAAAGACAGGTGGAAACCGTAGCGGTCCAGACCGTCAGCCAGAGCCGCTCCCACATCCTCGATTTTGAGAAGAAATAGAGCGTGTCATGCCATCCCAGATAGATCCAGTTGCTTGCCGCCAGCAAAACATAGATCAGGAGAATCGTGCCGGTAAGGCCGATACAGAGCGCAGGCCACCATCCCCCTCGACGTTTCTGGCCCATTTCAACACCTCCTTACGGTTAGTCGCCAGCCCTTATCGTCTTTTTCTGCCTAAGCACTTCCTCCATCAAATCTCCCACGGTTTTTTCGGTGACGGGAAATGTGTCATGCTTTACCGCCTTTGCGGCGTTTACCAAATAGGTCATGTCCTGATCGGTGGTTCCGTCCAGGCAGAAGCCTTGCTCATCGACCGGAATTACCGGATTGACGGCATAGGCATGTTTGCGAAAAATTGCACGGCCTTCGTCCGACAAAATATAGTCCATCAGTTGACGTGCGGCCTTTTTATGCCTGGCGAACTTAAGCACGCCCACCGGCAGCCTTATTATCCCCCGGTATTTATGTTCAATGGGAATGATCTCGACGTCCCTGAGATAGAGAACCGCAGTGGTGCTCCAGACAATGGTCGCGTCAATGGCTTTGTGCTGAGTGGCATTTCCCAATTCCGGAATGCATTTGGCGCTCAAGGCGGCATTTTCCTTTACCTTGTCCCATATCCCCGCTTTTTGGAAGGTTTTCTGATGCCAGATTCCGATAGCGCACGATCTTGGATTTCCAAGCCCGACCCGAACGCCGGGTTTCGCGAAATCCTCTATTTTCGTAATGTTTTTCGGGTTTCCTTTGGGAGTGATAATGACGGTCACGAAATAGGCGGGGACATCTTTTTGGGGATCATAATCGCTCAGAAATCCTCTTTCCACCGCCTGCATCAGATAAAATTCTTCCCCGGGCATGAAAAGATCTCCCTGTTTTGACCGGGTGATGTCGGCGATAAAATATCCCGATCCTTTGTAGGAAAAGTTGACCTTGATTTCAGGGTATTTTTTTTCAAAAACCGCTTTGATTTCATTTAGGGCCGAACGCTGGCCGAGGCCGGCGTGAAAAAGAAGCTCCTTTTCCGATCCAAATGCTTGAGTCAGCAGAACAAAGGAAGCAATGACGATGAAAACCGCGGCATTTCGAATAAGGTGCATGATAACCTCCTAAAAATATTGAAAAGATACATTCAGTTTGAGCGTAACCATTCCGACATGCCGAAACTGCCCGAGGGCAGAAGCCCGCCCTCCTTAACAGTCGGTATTGGTCATCAAGACATCTTTCATACGTCTTTGAGTTGGTTTTGTCAATAGAAATGTTTAGTCTGTTACCATACGTGCCGATACTAACGTAAATGGATGGTTAATTACAGAGACCTGTCGAAATGACAACCGAAAATTGACCACCCCTGAGCCGGGTTAAGGTGTTGTGTGGGGCCATTCCCGGTTCCTCATGGGACCCATTCGCCACAAAGTCACCGGCTTTGAGGAAGAGAGAAGGAGAACAAAGGTTAACCCCGGGTTTTTGACTGAGAAATCGGGGTTCAAACTAATGTTTGCAACTCTAATCAGGGCATCTAAACGATGGGAACGTGTTGTGTTCAATCCTTTTGATATAATCGCTCTGGACAAAGTCAGAAGGGAACTTGGCATTGACCATGAAACCGCTGGATCATTACAGCCCTCAAACGTAACAGGTCAATAACCCGGGGCAGGAGGGATTTTTTGACGCGACTGCCGGGAGGGCGCCGTCTCTTTGTGCCCTTATCAGTGGGAGAAGCCGCGGGTCGACGAAGTCGAGAATGCGGAGGCGGCAGGTGTCCCCCGCAGATAAGTCACTCAAGAGACCAGCTCGGAGGCCCGGAGCGGAAGAAAAATTCTTCTGCCCCGGCGCCAGGTTCGCAGTTATCCCCTTAATTATTGAGGTGATACATTGTATCTTCAACAGGGAAAGTCGAGCTTTGATTTTTTTACAAAATCCAGAAACAGTTTATGATGTTTCATCAAGCTGAACTGCTTTTTGTATATTAAAT
>JAGHEC010000102.1 GCA_021159525.1 Deltaproteobacteria bacterium
GCGAGCGAAGAAGAGACGGCGCCCTCCCGGCAGTCGCGTCAGAAAAACCCTCCTGCCCCGGGTTATTGAGCTGTTACGTGAGCCGGACAATCCCAAATTTGACCAAAAATCACCCGTGAACGGTTACTCGACGCCTGATCAGTGTTGGAGGGTGTGTTTGAAAACGAGGGAGGGGTCGATGGCGGCGTCGGCCAGGTCCATTAGGTGACGGTGGTGGGTGAAGACGATGACCTGGGTTCTTTTGGAAAGATCGGCCAGGACCTGCAGGGCAGCCGCTGTACGGCCGTCGTCGAATTTGATCATGATGTCGTCCACAATAAAGGGCATGGCAGGATTGTGATCAAGGTATGTCTGCAGGCTGGCCAGCCGGAGGGCCAGATAGAGCTGATCGGCGGTTCCATCGCTCATGCCATGGACGCCCACTAATTCTTTTCCCCCGGAACGTACCCCCACCAATACCGGGTGTCCCCGCGTGTCCAGGTCGGCCCGGATTCCGTCAAAGGACCCGAGTGTCAGTTGCCTAAAGAGACGGCTGGCCTGCTTAAGCACAGGAGCTTGGTGGGCCTCCCGGTATCTTTCAATGAATCGGGACAGGGCTATGGATGCGAGCCTGAGGCGGGCATATGCCAGGATCTGGGCCTCGAGCCCTGCCATAAGGGTTTGGGTTTCCCCTGCGAGATCCGCGGCCCGGGAGCTTCCGTCCATGCGGCTGAGTTCATTTTTCACCTCGCCGATGGTCTGATCCAGCCGGGACCGCTCCGTTTCCAGGGCCTCCATTTCCTCGCTTAATCGTGCGGTTTGCGCATCAATGCCGTCGGGATCGACCTGTTCGATCTCCTTGAGGAGACCATCGATTCCCGAACCAGCGCTCAACCTGAGCAGGTGTTCCTCCATGTCCTTTACCCCCGCCTCAAGCCGGCGACGGGCCATGGACCGTTCCTCTGCATCCTTGAGGTTTGCGTAATCCGGACATCCGGCCTCCTCGCACATGGCATCCAGCCTGCTCCGGATGTCTGCAATGGATGCCTCGGCCTCTTTTAGTCGGCGGGCCTCTTCCTGTTGCTGTTTTTTCAAGGCCCGGTGCTCGGATAAGGCGCTCCGTGCCCGGGTCAGGGCCCCGTTCAGTTCAGTGACTGCCTGTTCAACCGGCAGCCCTTGAAGCTCAGGCGCCACATACCGGGCCAGATGCATCACCTTTTGGGAAAAGATGGCTGCATCCCTGTCGATCCCCTTGATACGCGTGCCCAGGATCTCCGTATCCTTTCGCTTTTCAAAAAGGTCCTTGAGGTCCTCAATAATGGCGTTGGCCTCTTCGGGCAGGGCATTGCTCCCCAGACCCAGGGGCCGAACCGCCTCGGCCCATTGGATTTCCCACCGGCTGAACTCTTTCTGTATTTGTTCGATCCGTGACTCCATCTCTTTTTTCCGGGATGTCCTCTGTTCGATGTCCCTGAGGAGCGCTTCCCGTTTGCCGCGAATGGAATCATTTTGATCAACAAGCCTGCGGCCCCTCTGGATCAGGGCGGTCAGGGTCTTGGTTATGCCTTCCATACGTTCTGACACCGCGGCAAGGGCCTGTCCCAACGCCTTTCGCTCCTGGTCGATCCGGGCCTGGAGGATGGCTGCCTTGCGGGTGCGATTCTGGATGTCCGAGTATTTCTCGCACATGGCCCGCCGGTTTTGGACCCAGGCCCGCATTTCCCTGGGACTGAGAGGCGATATCCCCAGGGGCGACCACATATCCTTCCAGGCATTGAGAGTCTTTGTCAACGCATTTTCTGCCTCCGCCAGATTGTCACTCAGGCGCTTTCGGTGGCGCTCCCGCGTTTCCCGCTCTGCCAGGAGCCTGGCCTTTTTGGCTACCCGATCCGCCTCCCGCCGCAGCCGGTCTGATATTTCATCTGCCGTTTGCACGGCTTTCTCATAGGCATCCACCAGGGCCTCACGCCCCTTGGATGCCGGCAGAAAGGCGTCTGTCGCCTCTTTCGGCCGCTTGCCTGTCTCCAAAAGGTTGCGGATAAGCCCCCAGCCGGTGTCCCTGTGGTTCCTGGCCGCAAGGAGGCGCTCCTCGGTCGGGACCTCGCGCTCCACTTCCAGTTCCCGGATCTGTCCCTCGATGTCCACGGCCAGGGCATCCGAGGCCTCCAGGTCCGCACGAAGCCGGGCTGCCCGGTTTTCTGCGAACTGGAGATCCGCCTCCATACGGTCAATGGTTTCCATGGCAGGCAAGGGCAGGTCTGCCTGGGCTTCAAGGGTTCCTGACCAGAGGGTTTGTTTGTTCAGCGAGGCTTCAAGGCCTGCCAGAGAGCGTTGGATATCCGCCTCTTCCATGGTGTACTGCTCCTCCAGGGCCTCGTATTTCACGGCCCGTGCGAGCATGCTCTTGATGTCATCCATCGCGCGGGCCTCTGGCATGGCCTCCAGTTTTGACGTAAGGAGGTCGATCTGTCGGGTCAGCTTTTCAAGATCCTCGCGGCCGGTCTGTCGTCGGGTGGTCAATCGCTCATATTGTGCCCCTAATCGCTGTATCCGGATAATCTCGCTTTTCTTAAGTCTCAGCCTTTCCACCTCATCCAGAGTGAGATCCTTCCCCAGTCCTGAGAGGATTTCCATGGCCTCTTCGTGAAGCACTTGTCTTCGCGTCTCGAGCTGGATGCGGTCGCTCTGGGCCTTCTGAAAGCTCCCTAATTCCCTGTGCGCCTGTTCAATCCGGTCAGCGGCCTCCAGGATCCTATGGGATACGGTCAGGCCCTGCATGGAGCGGTTAATGGCCTCGAGGGTCCGGGCCGAGCGGTCCCTGGCTGTCTCGGCAATCCGGAGGTCTGCAATAAGTTCGCGTCGGCGTTCGCCAAAATCATCCGGGAGGATTACGGCGTCCGTGTATGATTCGCACTCTTTCATAAAGGCGGCGCGGCGGGACGCCAGGGGGAGGGCCTCCCGGATCCGGCCCAGGCGATGCCGCTCCGACGCCTTTTTTTCAAGGGTGCGTACTATCTCATCCCGGTGTCTCGCGGCCTGTTGAAGGGCCTCGCAGCGCCGCTCCCACTCCCGGCCGGGGAGCTGGATATCCCGGACTTGCTTCTGAAGGGTCTGGATCGCCTTGAGGGTTTCATTGATCGGTTTCTTGGAGGCCGCAGGGGTGAAAAGGGCCTCGGCCTCGGAATTGAGGGCCTCGCGGATTTTCTGTAGGTCGGCGATCCCCGCGCCTGCGGAAAAAAGGGCCTGGCCCAGCTCTCCACCCCCCTGCATGAGGGCCTCGCCGCCTCGAATCAGATCCGAGTGATTGATGCCGAACATGGTGGCAAAGACATCTCCATCCACATGGCCCAGCAGATCGGCCAGCACGGCCTCGTCCAAGGGTTCCCTGTCGTCGCCTGTTCTGAGGGTATTAACCCTACCCTTTCGCCGGACGAGTTCCAGGCGAGAGCCATCATTTCCCTGGAGCACGCCGGCGATCCGCATCTTGCCATAAGGGTGCCGGAAGTCGTCCGAGGAGCGCTCGGGGATGCCGTAGAGGAGTTGCCTGAAGGCCCTCAGGGCCGAGCTTTTGCCTGCCTCGTTCAGCCCGTAGATGATATGGAGGCCTTCTTGTCCCCGGCTCAGGTCAAGGATTTCGTTGGTAAACGGGCCGAATGCGATCAGATTGAGTTGAAGGATTTTCATTCACGCCCTCTTTTCATCAGGCGTTTCATCAGCATGGGCCGGACCTGGGCCATAAGCCTGGCAATCCAGGCAGGGTCGTCGAGTGGGATGGCATTGGGTCCCTGTCTCAGGTCTCGGGGCAGCTTTCCCCGGATCCCTTCCAGGGAATCCACAAGGGCGGCCAGTTCTATTGGATCCTCCTGAACCTGATCCAGATACTGAAGCAGTTCGCCCATGGGCCCGGCCGAAAAATCCTCTTCATGGCCTGTGAGGGGCGCGGCGGTGTCCCATTGTACCTTTTCGATCCATACCAGACCCTGGGCCGCGTCCAGGGCCGCTGACCGGATCTCGTTGATCCAGCGTTCAGGGTCTCCCGCCAGTTGGTCATGGGCCCGGCAAGTCCCGGTTAGCGTCACCCTTGCGGCCAGGGGAAGGCCTTCGTGCCGGGTCGCTGTCTCCTTGAGCGCCTCTGCGAACCGATCGACTGCATCATGTGCCGATTCGAGGCCCGACGCATCCAGATCTATCCTGACCCAGCGCATCACGTCCAGCGCCCTGAAATCCGCGCTGGGCCGGCCCAGGTCGTCCACTGTGATTAGCATGACCCCCTTGGGCCCGGTTTCACGGATATGCCTCCCCTGGATGTTGCCGGGAAATACTGAGAGGGGCTCGGCAAGGACGGTTTCCTGTTGATGCACATGTCCCAGGGCCCAGTAATCATATCCCTTGGATTCCAGGTCCGCGGCAGTGCAGGGGGCATAGGGCGCATGGCCTTCACGGCCGGTGGCGCAGGTGTGGAGGAGACCGATGTTGATATGCC
>JAGHEC010000196.1 GCA_021159525.1 Deltaproteobacteria bacterium
ACAATAAAATGCGTACGCAGCGCTCGGCGACCGCCCCCTGACTCGTAATAGCCTTTATGGAAAGGCGGCAAGGACTACCGTCTTATGAAAGAGTGTTCTTGGGGCTGGACCAGAACGAATTCCAACGCTCTGCTGCCGTTCCCACGAGCTGTATTCGGTTTTTGTCCCGTCTTGGAGGGGAGGCAGTGACCCCCCGCGCGGGCATAACATTGTCGGACTTTGGGGGGCGCCGCACTTGCGGGACTTGGGCAAAACCTGTTTGTTTGCGGCCGACAAGCCGCCCTTAGGCGCCTTAGGTACTTTCTATGAGCACAGATGCAAAAACCATACTCTTCCCCCATTCCTGCCTGACAGGGGCCACTCGTCAAAAAGTGCTCTCCTCTGTTGCGGACCTCATGATCTGCAAGCCCTGGTACATGGACGATAATGACACCCAGGAAGAGGACGGGTATGGACGCACGCATGTGGTGCGGCCCCCGCAGGATCTCAAGCCCCCCGAGGACTTCAAGAGACTCCTGAGCGAATATCGGGCCTGGGTGGCCCAGAATCCCGGATATGTCTTTTTGCCCATGCCCGACCAAGAGGCCGCCACATGGGACATCCGCGGGTCCCTTCGGGGAAACGGCCTTCGGGCCCGGAGCATCCTGCAACAAAAGGCCCTTCACTGGCACCTGATTCTCCACCTGGAAAGGGAACTGGAAGAAAACCGGGCAACGGCAGATGAGCTGCTCCTGCAGGTTAAGGCCCAAAGCTCCCCCCTACAGGAGGCCCTTGGAGGAACCGAGCCCTTGCGCGGCCTCCTGGATGACCTTCCTGTTTCCAATCCATACGCGGATATGGACGACCGACGTCTCAAACAGGTATTGCGGGCCTGGTTCGGGCTGTTCGGCGGTTTTGTTCCCCAGGACGGAACCCTCCTGACGCTCTCCCCCGTGATCCTGACCTATGCAGCCGAGCTCTTTGAGCTGGCGCCCT
Source organism: Deltaproteobacteria bacterium (assembly GCA_021159525.1). Lineage (GTDB taxonomy): Bacteria > Desulfobacterota > DSM-4660 > Desulfatiglandales > Desulfatiglandaceae > AUK324. Next base: position 976 of record JAGHEC010000196.1, read on the forward strand.
TGGGACAAACGCTGGAAAAAGAGGCCTCATCGACTTATGCCATCCACCTGCCCGGCTCCCCGGTGGATGCCGACGCCGCTGAAACAAATCCTGTCCGGGCCGGGCTTTCAGGGAAGACGGTCATGCTGATTACAGGCGGATAGCGTTTTGCCCCTTGCCGAATTGATCAGGGTATTGTCGAGACATCCTCATAGGGCTCATTGAAATCACCCTGATGGACAGGGAGGATCCGATCATGTTGCTCCTGGTCCTGGAGGGGGGCGGGATGCGCGCCGGATTTGTGGCAGGCGCGCTCATGGCCCTTATTGACAAGCGCATTGTCGGATTTGACGAGGCCATGGCGGTCTCGGCCAGCGTTCCCACCCTTGCCTACTTTGCCGCGGGCCAGCGTGAAGCCATGGAAAAGGTATGGCGGGAGGAACTCAATACGCCAAAGCTGGTCTGCTATCGAAACATTCCGGTCGCGTCCCTGGCCCCATCCGTGAAGCGGCCAATCCTGAACATTGACTACCTCGTCTACAAGGTCTTTCAGGAGAAGTTTCCCCTGGACCTCAATGCGCTCCTCGCCAACAGGATGTCCTGCCGCTTCGCTGCCACGTTGGTCCCTGAAGGCGAATTGAGATTTCTGAACCCGGGCAGGGGAGACATCTATACCCTGTTCAAGGCCTGTCTGGCGGTTCCCGGGTGCTATCCCGGTTCGGTGGCCCTGAGCCTGGGCGAGTTTGTGGACGGAGGTACGATCCATCCGCTTCCGGTAAGACCCCTGCTCCAGCGAGCATCCGACAGGATATTTGCGATTCTGACCAAGCCGCTGGCCTGCGGGTCCGAGCCCCCCAACCTGATGGAACGGGCCCTCTTCTGGCGGTATTTCAGGAGATACGATTGGATGATCGAGAAACTGCGCGAGGCGGCCCGGGCCTACGCCCGGGAAGTCTCCTTTTTGAAGGATCTGGCCCGACAGGATCCGCCCAGGGCCTTGATCATCGCACCCGAGAGGATGCCCCCGGTCAAATTCATCTCCCGGGACAAAGCCAAGATCAACCGGACCATCGACATGGGGTACAGGGCCGTGGAGGGGATGGAAGGCCCTATCAGGAAATTTTTGGGAAAGAGGCCGGGGTAATCGACCAGTTTCACGCAATCTGTTTATGACGCTTATCGAAACTATATGTCTGGGCATTATACAGGGTTTAACTGAATTCCTTCCGGTGAGCAGTTCCGGGCACCTGGTCGTGGCCAAACATATCCTGGGCTTCCGGGAACCCGAACTCCTGCTGGACACTGCCCTCCATTTCGGGACCCTTATGGCCGTGTGTCTCTATTTCCGGTCAGACCTCCTGCAGATGATCGCCGAGCTGGGCCAACTGATCCGGCCAGGGAGGGGTGGCAGGGATGTACCCGGACCTGATGCCGGGCTCGCCCTCATGGTGGCGGTGGGCTCCATTCCCACGGGCCTCATAGGAATTGCCTTCAGGCATCCCCTGGAGAGCCTCTTCGGGTCGGTTGCAGCCGTCGGCATGATGCTCATCGCTACCGGAATTATCGTGGGCATCACCCGGTTTATTCCCCCGGCTTATGGAAGGCGGACCCGGGTGACCGTCCTCTTCGCCCTGGCCATCGGCACGGCCCAGGGCCTGGCCATTATGCCGGGGATTTCCCGTTCCGGGGCGACCATTGTTTGCGGGCTTGTTTTGGGCCTCGACAGGGATCTGGCCGGTCGTTTTTCATTTATCCTCTGCATCCCCGCCATTGTGGGGGCGCTCCTGCTCCAGTTGGACATGGGGGCCGTTAACCGGGTGGGGGCAGCAGCCCTCATCGTGGGATTTGCGGTCTCGGCCATAGTGGGGTTTCTGGCCCTGAAACTCCTCATGCGGATGGTCCGACAAGGCCATCTCTACTATTTTGCCCCGTATTGCTGGGCCCTGGGGATCCTGACCGTGTATCACCTCAATAATTAGGGGGATAACTG
>JAGHEC010000465.1 GCA_021159525.1 Deltaproteobacteria bacterium
CTTGGGAGCACGGAGATCGCCAGGAAGAACTGGGAACATTTTGCCATCGGGGCCGCTATCAGCGGGATTACCCTGGTCTGCGGAGAGAATGTCTGCGGCATTGACCCTGACCTGGAGTTCGACGGAAACGGCAAGGTAAAAAAGTCCCCTGAGATGGACCGGCGCATCAGAGAATACCGGCGCTATCACGAGGGCTACGGCGATATCCTTGTGCAAATGAACGTGGAAGACACGCGAAACGGGGTGGCTGAATATGTGATCGACAAACTGGGCGTAGAGACCATCGAGCTCAAGTGGGGTCAGGGGGCCAAGTGTATCGGCGGCGAGATCAAGGTCAATTCCCTGGAGCGGGCCATCGATCTGAAACACAGGGGGTATATCGTCACCCCGGATCCGGAGGACCCGGCCTATCAAGCGGCATTCAAGGCAGGCCCCCTGAAGCAGTTTGAACGTCACTCCCGTTTGGGATTTATCGATCAGGAGTCGTTTATGAGTGAGGTGGACCGACTCCGAAATCTCGGGGCCAAACGGGTTACCCTCAAGACCGGCGCCTATCCCATGCGCGAACTGGCCATGGCCATCCGCTGGTCCAGCGACGCCAAGATCGATCTTCTGACCATCGACGGCGCGCCCGGCGGCACGGGCATGAGCCCGTGGCGGATGATGTGTGAATGGGGTATCCCCTCCATCTATCTCCATTCCATGGCCTACGAGCTGTGCGATCGTCTTGCCAAGCGGGGTCTACCGGTTCCGGACATCGCCTTTGCAGGCGGGTTTTCCGCCGAAGACCATGTGTTCAAGGCATTGGCCCTGGGCGCCCCCTATTGCAAGGCCGTATGCATGGGCCGTGCCCTCATGATCCCGGGCATGGTGGGCAAGAATGCGGAGCGGTGGCTGAGGGGTGAACGGGGCGGCCTGCCGCCGAATGTGGCCAAATATGGGTCCACCAAGGAGGAGATTTTCATGAATTACGAGGTTCTCAAGGAGAAATATGGGGCCGAGGCGGACAATTTCCCCCTGGGGGCCGTGGGCATATACAGCGCCGTGGACAAGATCAAGGTGGGGCTCCAGCAGTTGATGGCCGGATCCCGAAACTGGGAAGTCCAGTACATCAGCCGGCAGGACATCTTCTCGCTCACCGAAGAGTGCGCCAGGGTGACCGGGATTCCATACGTCATGGATGCCTACAGGGATGAGGCCCTGGCCGTGATTGATGCATAGGGCGCTTGAGGATTTCAAAATGACTGGTTTATCGTATTGGCTCAATAATTAGTGCCCATCCACAAATAGATTTTGGGCATTAGTGAGTCACAAAGACACGGCGCCCTCCGGGCAGTCGCGTCAGAAAAACCCTCGTGCCCCTGTTTGTTGAGCTCTTATGCCTTAACTCCTGTCCGTTAATGAAATTGCGCCCGATGAAGCGTAATAGATAACGTGCTGGATTTCGGGACGGTTTCTGTAGGGTTATGCGTGGAGGGCAAGGGGAAGCGACGAACAGATTGAAATGGAATTTTACGCACGTTTTAAGATCTATCACGAACTCATGGCCAAAAAAATCCGGGAGATCCTTCTGGTGTCGAGCCCCTACGATGCCTTCATCATGGAGGAAGACGGGAGCCTCGCCTCCCGGATTATCAATGAGTACAGCGGGTTGAACCTGAGCCACCCGCCCAGGGTGACCCGGACATCCTCGGCCTTCGATGCCCTGGGTCTCCTCAATGTGAAAGATTTTGATTTGGTGCTCACCACTCCCCACATTGAGGAGATGGATGCCTTTACCCTTGGCCTCAAGGCCAAAGAGATCCAGCCCGGGCTCCCGGTCATCCTCCTGGCCCACAGCCCCAGGGGGGTATATCCCCTCCCGGAAAATAAGAACACCGATGGGATCGACAAGGTCTTTATCTGGTCCGGAAACTCGGATCTTCTCTTGGCTTTGGTCAAGAACGCGGAAGACCACCTGAATGTGGAGGCCGACACCGAGCGGGCCATGGTGCGGGTCCTGATCCTGGTGGAGGACTCCCCGGTCTATTACTCCTCCTTTCTCCCTCTCATCTACAAAGAGATTGTGCGTCAGACCCAGGCTGTGCTCAAGGTCGGGCTCAACGAAGAGCACCGGCTCCTGACCATGCGGGCCCGGCCCAAGATCCTCCTGGCCACCAACTACGAGGAGGCTTTGGCCTTTTACCGGAAATTCCGGAATTTTGTCTTCGGCGTGATTTCCGACGCCCGGCTCCCCGAAAATCACCGGATGGAGGACGATGTCGGATTCCGCCTCCTTTCCCGGATCCATCAGGAGGTTCCGGACGTCCCGCTCCTGCTCTTGAGCTCGGAGTCAGAGAACCGCAAGATGGCAGAGCAGATCCCGGCTGATTTTTTGGACAAGAATTCGCCCCACCTTCTCTCCGAGATCCATAATTTTTTCCTTACCCATCTCGGTTTCGGAGATTTCATTTTCCGCATGCCGGATGGGACAGAGGTGGACCGGGCCTCTGATCTCCATACCCTGGAGACCAAGCTGCTTCACATACCGGATGCCTCGCTCCGCTACCACGCAGAACGGAATCACTTTTCCAACTGGATCATGGCGCGCTCTGAGATCGCTCTGGCCTCCAAGTTTCGCGAAGTGCAGGCCAGCGACTTTGTTAGCGTCGCCGAGATGCGGGAATATATCATTTCCAATATTCGCGCCCTGCGCAAGCTGCGCCAGAAGGGCGTTGTGGCCCGGTTCAGGACAGAGCATTTCGACCCGGTCATCAACGACTTTCTCAAGATCGGACAGGGCTCCCTGGGCGGGAAGGCCAGGAGCCTGGCCTTTATGTCCACGGTCCTGGTCCAGGACCAGGAGCTGCATGAAAAATATCCAGACATCCGTGTCCGGATCCCCAAGACCCTGGTCATCTGCACAGACGGGTTCGAAGCCTTTGTGGCCCATAACCGTCTGGAATATCTTGCCAAGGAGGGATTTGCCGACGAGGAGGTGGCCAAAGCGTTCCTCGAGGCGGAGATGCCCGAATGGCTAACCAAAGATTTGGAGGCCTTTGTGTCCCGGGTGAAAATCCCCCTGTCGGTCCGGTCTTCAAGCCTCCTGGAGGACGCCCAGTTTCAGCCCTATGCTGGACTGTATCAGACCTATATGATCCCAAACAACCATTCTGATCAGTCGGTGCGGCTCTCCCATCTGCTTACGGCCGTGAAGCTGGTCTATGCATCCACCTATTATGAAAGCCCCAAGGCCTTTGCCAGGAGTACCTCTAATCAGCCCCAGGCCGAATCCATGGCCGTCATTATTCAACAGCTCTCGGGAAAGGAATACGGCGACTACTTCTACCCGGCCATATCGGGCGTGGCCCAGTCGCACAATTTCTACCCGGTCTCGCGGATGAGGCCCGAGGAAGGGATCGCCCATATTGCCCTTGGACTGGGCAAGACCGTGGTGGAAGGGGAGAAGACCCTGCGCTTTTCACCCAAACATCCGGAGATTATGCCCCAGTTTTCCACTGTAAAGGACATGCTGACCAATGCCCAGCGCTTTTTTTACGCCCTGCGGGTCCGGAATTATCCGGAGGGGCTGGAACTGTGGCGTGACTCCAACTTGGAGAAGCGGGATGTGGAGGATGCAGCGGATGAATTTCCGGTCAAGGCCCTTGCCAGCACCTATGTGCCCGAGGAAGACCGGATCAGGGATACAGGGTATATGCCGGGGCCAAAGATCCTGACCTTTGCTCAGGTCCTGAAATACGGGATCTTCCCCCTTCCGGAGCTCCTGTCCGACCTGCTTATCATAGGAAGAAAGGGGATGGGATGCCCTGTGGAGATCGAGTTTTCCGTGGATCTTACCCCGGACAAAGATCGCAAGGGTGATTTTTCCTTTCTCCAGATGAGGCCCATGGTGGCGGATGAGGAGCGATTCAATGTGGAGATCACGCCTGAAGACATGAAAAAGGCCTTTTGCCGGTCCGCCACGGCCCTGGGAAACGGCAGGAATGAGGAGATCCAGGATATTGTCTATGTCAAGCCCGATGCATTCGATGTGAGCGCTACTCCAAAGATAGCAGAGGAGATTGGTGGGCTCAATGCCGAAATGCTGAAAAAACGACGCAAGTATCTCCTCATTGGTCCGGGGCGGTGGGGATCTGCAGACCGCTGGCTCGGCATCCCGGTCCAGTGGCGGCATATCTCAGGGGTAGGGGCTGTGGTCGAACTGCGCAATGCCCAACTGAAGGCCGACCCTTCCCAGGGATCCCACTTTTTTCAGAACATCACTTCCCTGGGCATCCATTACATCACCGTGACAGAGGATGAGGGATTGGACGACTATCTGGATTGGGGATTTATCCGGTCGCTCCCCGAAGTTCAGGAGACACCCTTTTTGAGACACGTCACGTCGGAAAGACCCCTGATCATCAAGATTGACGGTAGAAGGTCCCTGTGCGCCATTACCGTGGATCAGGAATAGGCCAGCCTGTGTGGAACCATTTTTTGAGATCATGGTATTATTACTTAAAGGAGGAAGTTATTCATGGAAGACATTTTAAAATCGATTATTGCAAGGGATCCTCACGAAAACGAGTTTCACCAGGCGGTCAAGGAGGTCCTGGAGACCATCCAGCCGGTGCTGGAACGGAATCCTGAATACCGTCAGGCCGCGGTACTTGAGAGAATCACCGAACCTGAGCGCGTGGTCATGTTCCGGGTCCCCTGGGTGGATGATGCGGGCCAGGTGCGCGTCAACCGGGGGTTCAGGATACAGATGAACAGCGCTATCGGCCCTTACAAGGGAGGGATCCGGTTCCACCCCTCTGTCAACCTGAGCATCCTCAAATTCCTGGCATTTGAGCAGGTCTTCAAGAACGCCCTCACTACCCTTTCCATGGGGGGCGGCAAGGGCGGCTCTGACTTTGATCCCAAAGGAAAGTCCGATAACGAGGTCATGCGGTTCTGTCAGAGCTTCATGCTCGAGCTGTCCCGGCATCTCGGGCCTGACACGGATGTCCCGGCCGGGGATATCGGGGTAGGGGCGAGAGAGATCGGGTATATGTTCGGCATGTACAAGCGTCTGCGCAACGAGTTCACGGGGATTCTCACGGGAAAAGGCCTGGGCTGGGGCGGAAGCCTGATCCGGCCCGAGGCCACCGGATACGGGTGCGTTTATTTTGCCTCGGAGATGCTGGCCACGCAAAATGAGAGCCTGGAGGGAAAGACCTGTCTCGTGTCGGGGGCCGGCAATGTGGCCCAGCACACGGTGGAGAAACTGATCGAGATGGGCGCCAAGGTGGTGACGATGTCTGATTCGTCCGGCTACATCTACGACGAGGAGGGAATCGACAGGAGCAAACTGGATTTTATCATGAGGCTCAAGAACATCCGCAGGGCCAGGATCATGGAATATGTGGACAAGTATTCAGAGACGGTCTATACGGAAGCGGATACGACCCTCGATCACAACCCCCTCTGGAACCACAAGGCCGACTGCGCCTTTCCCTGCGCCACCCAGAACGAGATCAATGGAAAAGACGCCCAGAACCTGGTCAACAACGGAGTAAGACTGGTAGCCGAGGGCTCCAATATGCCCTCCACTCCCGAGGCGATCGACATCTACTTGGACAACAAGATCCTCTATGCGCCGGGCAAGGCCTCCAATGCCGGGGGCGTGGCCGTATCCGGGCTGGAAATGGCCCAGAACAGCATGCGGTTGAACTGGCCCCGGGAAGAGGTGGACAGCAGGCTCAGGATGATCATGAAGAGCATACACCAGAGCTGTCTGGATGCGGCCGAGGAATATGGCCGTCCGGGCAACTATCTGGCAGGGGCCAATATTGCAGGCTTTATCCGGGTGGTAAATGCCATGCTGGACCAGGGGCTCGTATAAGAGGGCCTCTCAGGGCCTGTGCACAGACGCAACCGGCGGATCCTGCGCGGCAGGACCCGCCGGGGTCATTTGTCAACCGGGGAAAAGGGGGCCTATTTGCCGATTACGTGGTTGGCGATCACCTTGCGCTGAATCTCGGAGGTCCCTTCATAGATGGTGAAGACCCTCGCGTCCCGGTAATAACGCTCCACCGGAAACTCCTGGATGTAGCCGTAGCCGCCGTGGATCTGGAGGGCCTTATAGGCGACCTTGTTGGCCATTTCCGAGGCAAAAACCTTGGCCATGGACGCTGCGGCAGAAAAGTTCTCTCCCCGGTCCCGCATGGCAGCGGCATTGAAGGTGAGAAGCCTGGCCGCCTCAATCTGTGTGGCCATATCCGCGATCATCCATCGGATCCCCTGGAATTGGGAGATGGCCTTGCCGAACTGGATCCGTTCCTTGGCATAGCCGACGGCAGCATCCAGGGCGGCCTGGGCCAGGCCCACTGACTGGGAGGCGATTCCGATCCGGCCCCCGTCCAAAGATGCCATGGCAATGCGAAACCCGTCCCCTTCTTCACCCAGCAGGTTTTGGGCAGGCACACGGCAGTCTTCGAAGATCAGTTCGGCCGTGTCCGATGAGCGCAGTCCCATCTTTTTTTCTTC
>JAGHEC010000472.1 GCA_021159525.1 Deltaproteobacteria bacterium
CACTGCCTCCCCTCCATGACGGGACAACAAAATGCATACGTAACGCTCGGCGACCGCCCCCTGACTCGTAATAGCCTTTATGGAAAGGCGGCAAAGGACTACCGTCTTATGGAAGACTATCCTTGGGGCTGGGTCAGAACGGATTCCAACGCTCTGCCGCCGTTCCCACGAGCTGTACTCGGTTTTTGTCCCGTCTTGGAGGGGAGGCAGTGACCCCCACCCGCCGGAGTAAGATTTCGGAATTCGGGCGAGACCTCTTCGGGTGAGGCCGTCAGGCCGCGTCAGACTCTTTGCCTGCAATTTTTCTCCAACATGCCAGGGAGTTTGTCCGCGGGGGTCAGCCGGCCCCCATCGCCCGTGCCGCAACTGCGTGTGTGCCGGCCATAAAAAAACCGTGGTCTATTCAGGGGCCCACGGTCTTTTACTACATATATCCATTGGACCGGGGCGGACCTGTGCACCAGTAAAAATAGTAATAAAGCTTGTTCCATTCCTGTTTGGACATGTTTTCTCCTGAGGCTTTTTCGCGGTTATGAAATGCTCTTTTTCCTGAGCCAGTGGTCGGCGAGCACAAGGGCCGCCATGGCCTTGAGTACAGGCGCCACGCGGGGAACAGCACACGTGTCGAATCGTCCCTCGAGGCGCAGACGGGCAGGACGTCTTTCCCTGTCAATGGTGTCCTGCTCCATGGCGATGGAAGGAATCGGCTTGACTGCGGCACGAAGCACAATATCGTCGCCGTTCGAGATCCCCCCAAGAATGCCCCCGGCATGGTTTGTTCTGAAACCGGCAGGCAAGATCGGATCGTTGTTCTGCGAGCCCCGCAGCCCGGCCACGGCAAACCCTTCCCCTATCTCCACCCCCTTTACCGCGCCCACGGACATAGCAGCCTTGGCAAGGTCTGCGCTCAGCTTGTCGAACACGGGCTCTCCCAACCCTGCAGGGCAGCCGACGATCCGGACCTCCACAATGCCGCCAATGGAGTCCCCGGCTTGCCTTGCCTTCACAAGGGCATCTCTCATTTTGTCTACAACGCCCCTGTCAGGGGAGCAAAAGGGGTTGTCATGAACCGCATTCAGATCCACGTGGTCCACCCGGACCCCTCCCATCTCGAGGGTGTAGGCAATGATGCGGATGTTCAGAGGCCCCAGGACCTTTTGGGCCACCACGCCGGCGGCCACCCTTGCCGCGGTCTCCCTGGCCGAGGACCTCCCGCCCCCCCTGAAGTCGAAATGGCCGTACTTTTCATAGTAGGCGCAGTCTGCATGGCCCGGTCGGAAGAGTGTACGAAGGACCTCGTAGGGTCCGCTCTCCACATCCTGGTTGGGGATGAGCAAGGCAATGGGCGCGCCGGTAGTGAGCCCCTCAAAGACCCCCGAGAGGATTTCCACCCGGTCTGCCTCGGATCGCGGCGTGTCCAGGGGAGTCCTGCCTGGCCGTCGTCTCGCCATTTCCTCTGTGAAGTCATCCTCGCATAAGGGAATGCGCGATGGACAGCCGTCTATGACCGCACCCACCCCCCTGCCGTGTGATTCCCCGAAGGTGGTGACCCTGAAGGCCTTGCCGAACGAGTTTCCTCCCATGTCAATGCGTCCTCCCCCTGGAGCCGGGAGCCTCAGCGGGCAGGGCCTCCATAATGGCCTGAGCAACCTCTTTCGGGGTCAGGCAATCCGTCTTTACCCTGAAATCGTGGGCCTGTTTGTAAAGGGCCATCCGTTCACCAAGGCAGGCCTCGATTTCCTGAAGCGCGTCGACCCTTCCAAGGGGGGGCCTGATGCGGCCCCGGTCCCGGTCCAGGGCCATCCGCTCCCTGATGACGCCGGGCGTTGCAGAAAGCCATACAAGCCAGCCTGTTTGCTTGAGCGCTCTGACGTTCTCAGGATCCATGACAACGCCTCCTCCGGCAGCGATAACGCACTGCTTTTCCAATGCCGCCGCCTCCACGGCCTTCCTTTCCATGCGCCTGAAATCGGGCCAACCCCTCTGCAGGATATAGTCAGGAACAGACATGCCGGTCTTTTCCTCGATGAGACGGTCCGTATCCAAAAACGGCATATTCAGATTTCCGGCCAACACCCTTCCCACACAGCTCTTGCCGCTGCAGCGATATCCGATCAACACGATGTTCATGATTTCTTGTACGTCCCTGAGCAAAAAAAAGGCCGTGGGCAAATCTTCTTGCCCACGGCCTTCAAACGGAATATATCATCGCATCAGGACATGGGCATAGCTCTCCCCCGGAAATAAAAATAAAAGCCCTGCCATGCCTGGTGTCCGTTATTCATCTTCTTTTTCGACCTGCCATGTTTAAAATCGGGAAATGCGGGGTTCATAATCCATGGCGCCATTATTGTCAAGCTTTTTTTTCATCTGTGCGGTTAGGCGTTTCACTGTTCACTGACTGCAGGGTCTTAGAGGAAAAGACTGTTTCTTTGCAACCGTTCACGGGGGCTTGAGATCTCTTTGATAGACTGATATGAGAAAAGCGTATCAGCCCGGAGGCCCGGAGCGGAAGAAAAACCCTCCTGCCCCTGTTCATTGAGCTGTTACGTAAGGCAGGCAATCCCAAATTTGACCAAAAATCACACCTGAACGCTTAGGATTTTTCTTTACAGGTCGAACTTTTTCAGAACGTGTTCAACAACCCTTTTTTGCCGGAACCAAAAAAACAACTTGACATCCAATCCCTCCGGAAATATACTCATAAAACTTTTCGGGAATTTCATTGATTGAGATATTAAAGATGTTTGATTACCTGCACAGCATTATCGTCATTATCAGCGCAACAGGGATAAGTGTTTCCCTGTTGCTGCTCCTTTTGGTCGTCAGACTCAAATGCCCCGGCCTGATAATGACATGATGTAAGCAAAACCCTTTAGAATCCGTTATCAGGCCAACCTGATAACGGATTTTTTTTTGGAGAAAAAAATGAAAGGTCACGTGATTCTTTATGATACGACCATGCGGGATGGGACCCAGGGCGAATACATCACCTTCTCGGCCGAAGACAAATTGCGCATAGCAAAAAAGTTGGATGAATTCGGCATCCCCTATGTGGAAGGCGGATGGCCCGGATCCAATCCTAAAGATGTCCGTTTTTTCGAGATGGCCAAAGGCTTTGATTTTCAGAATGTACGCATCACGGCCTTTTCCAGCACGCGCCGACCGGGCATGACCCCGCAGCAGGATGACAATATCCAGGCCCTTCTAAAGACCGGCATGAAGACCATCACCCTTTTCGGCAAAAGCTGGGACGTCCATGCCACCGATATCCTGGAGATATCCCTTGAGGAAAACCTCAAGATGATTCATGACACGGTGGCCTATCTGCGAACAGAGGGAAAGGAGGTCGTCTACGATGCCGAACATTTTTTTGACGGGTTCCGCGCCAATCCTTCCTATGCCATGGAGACCCTCGCCGCTGCACAAGAGGGGGGGGCGGGCACTATTGTCCTGTGCGACACCAACGGCGGAAGGGTGCCCCGGGAGATCACGGAGATGACGGACAAGGTCACGGGTCGAATCAAGGTTCCGATCGGCATCCACGCCCACAATGATTGCGGGCTGGCCCTGGCCAATTCTCTTGCCGCAGTGGAGGCGGGGGCCCGAATGGTCCAGGGGACCATTAACGGTTACGGCGAGCGGTGCGGCAATGTGGACCTGATCGCGGTCATCGGCAATCTGCAGTTCAAGATGGGGTACTCGTGCGTGCCTGAGGAGAAGATCAAACAGCTGACTGAACTTTCCCGCTTTGTGAGCGAGCTGGCCAATGTGCCGCCCATGAATCAGCGTCCTTTTGTGGGGAAGAGCGCATTTGCGCATAAAGGCGGGGTTCATGTCAGCGCTATCCAGAAAAACCCCGCAGCCTACGAGCATATGGATCCCCAACTGGTGGGGAACCGGAGGCGGGTCCTGGTCTCCGATCTGTCGGGAAAGAGCAATATTGCCTACAAGGCCCGGGAGATGGGGATCAAACTGGGGGGCAACGGCTATGACAGCCAGAGGATCGTGGCCGAGATCAAACATCTCGAAGACCAAGGATATCAGTTTGATGCGGCAGAGGGGTCTCTGGAGCTTCTCATAAAGAAGGTCACAGGCCAGTTTCATGAACCCTTTGTGCTGGAATCATTTCGGGTCACCACCGAAAAGAATCGTCTGGGCCCGAGCCCGTGCCAGGCCACAATCAAGATCTCGGTGGGCGATGAGGAAGAGATCACCGCAGCCGAAGGGGACGGCCCGGTAAACGCCCTGGATAATGCCCTGAGAAAGGCCCTGACCAAATTCTTCCCGCAGATCGAGGAGATGGGCCTGGTGGACTTCAAGGTGCGTGTCATTGACGGAAGCTGGGGCACCGGATCCAAGGTGCGGGTCCAGATCGATTCCAGGGACTCGCGGGAGATCTGGTCCACCATCGGGGTATCGGAAAACATCATCGAGGCGAGCTGGCAGGCCCTGGCGGACAGCGTTCAGTACAAGCTTTCCAAGGAACAAGGGCAGGGGCTTTTGGACCACGAATACAGGATGCAGGCCGCAAATTAGGGAAGTTGATCATGATAAAAACCAGACAGGATACAGATGCACGGGACCACAGGGAGGAATGCGCCGCAGATGCTTTTAAAAAGAGTTGTCTGCGGAGGGTCCTTATGGCGAATTGCACGGCCGGGAGATAGAGAATGGGCGGAACAAAAGGCTTATGCCTGAACTCCAAAGAGGCGCCGGGTGATGATGCATCCCGGTCGGGGGTCTGCCCTGAGCCTTTATAACAAGTCGCTGCCGCGGTTCGATGCAGTTGAGCCATAAGGAGACCATAAGATGGAAGACCGTGTAATTATTTTTGATACTACGCTCAGAGACGGGGAACAATCCCCGGGGGCCAGCATGAATGCAGCCGAGAAGCTGCGCCTGGCCCATCAGCTGGAACGATTAGGGGTTGACGTGCTGGAGGCGGGGTTTCCCGCCTCATCGCCCGGCGATTTTGAATCGGTCCGCTTGATCGCCGACAAAATTCGCAATGTTCAGGTAACGGCCCTGGCAAGGACGTCCCGAAACGATATTGACACGGCATGGGAGGCGATCCGCGGGGCAGCCGCCCCCAGAATCCACACCTTTATCGCCACCTCGGACATCCACCTGGCCCACAAGCTCAAGATGGATCGGGATCAGGTGATCCGGGAGGCTATCGATGCGGTAAGACATGCCAAGGGTTTTACAGACAATGTCGAGTTTTCCGCAGAAGACGGAACCCGCTCTGACAGAGATTACCTGTGCAAGGTGTTTGAGGCGGTGATCGAGGCAGGGGCTGCGACTGTCAATCTCCCGGACACGGTCGGATATGCCCTTCCCGACGAGTATGCCGACCTGATCCGATATGTACGGGACCATACCCCCAACATCCACAGGGCCGTGCTGAGCGTCCACTGCCACAATGACCTGGGCCTGGCAACGGCCAACACCCTGGCAGGGATCAGGGCCGGGGCCCGTCAGGCTGAAGTCACCATCAACGGCATTGGCGAGCGGGCCGGCAACACCTCCCTTGAAGAGGTGGTCATGGCCATCCGTACGCGCAAGGACCTGGTCAATCTCGCCACTGGCATTGACTCCGGCCAGATCCATCCCACCAGCCGGCTCACCTCTATGATTACCGGGATCGTGGTGCAGCCCAACAAGGCCATTGTGGGCGCTAATGCCTTTGCCCATGAGGCCGGCATCCACCAGGACGGCGTCCTGAAAAACCCCATGACCTATGAGATCATGGCGCCGGAGACCGTGGGCCTTGCCAGGAACCGTCTTGTCCTGGGAAAACACTCAGGAAGACACGCGTTCAGGGACAAGTTGTCCCAGATGGGTTATGATCTGTCTTCTGAGGAGCTGGACAGGCTCTTTGCCAGATTCAAGGAGTTGAGCGACAAGCGTAAAGAGATCCTGGAGGAGGATATCGAGGTCCTGGTGGCCGAGGAAATCCTGAGGGTGCCGGATCAGTATGAGCTGACCTATCTCAATGTGGTCAGCGGCACGGTGGAGGTCCCCACGGCGACCGTCAAGCTCCTCATTGACGGGAAAGAGGTCAAGGGAGCGGGTTTTGGCGTAGGCCCCATTGACGCCACATTCAATACCATTGCCAAGATGACCGGGAGCAGATCCAGGCTGATGCGCTTTTCGGTCAACGCCATTACCGGTGGCATGGACGCCCAGGGCGAGGTGATGGTGAGGCTTCAGGAAAACGGCCTGGTGGCCTTGGGCAAGGGGGCTGATCCGGACATCATCACTGCCAGCGCCAAGGCCTATGTCAACGGTCTCAACCGCCTGGAATACTTAAAGCAAAATCCGAGACTCTCGCCCAGCGAGGGGCTGCGGTAAACGGAATATCGGATCCGGAATATTGATAGGAGGCAAATCTGATGCGAAGAGAGGAAAATCATTTATGGCGATGACTATTACCGAAAAGATCCTTGCGGCCCATGCAGGGAGGGAGCAGGTGAGCGCGGGGGAATTGATTGAGGTGGATGTCGATTTAGCCCTGGCCAACGATATTACCGCTCCCATGGCCATACGGATGTTTAACGAGTTGGGGGCCAAGGAGGTATTTAACCGGGACCTGGTTGCGCTGGTTCCGGATCATTTTGTTCCCAACAAGGACATTGCCTCGGCCGAACAGGTGAAGCTGATGCGGGAGTTTGCCCGAAAACAGCGTATCCGGAACTTCTTTGAACTGGGCGAGACCGGGGTGGAGCATGTGATCCTCCCGGAAAAAGGGCTGGTTTTACCGGGCGATCTGGTAATCGGGGCCGACAGTCACACCTGCACTTACGGGGCCCTGGGGGCTTTTTCCGCAGGCATGGGAAGCACTGACGTGGGCGCCATTCTTGCCACGGGCAGGACATGGCTGAAGACGCCTGCTGCCATCAAACTGATTTATGAGGGGGCATGCGGCCCCCATGTGGGAGGAAAGGACCTGATCCTGTACACCCTGGGCCTGCTGGGGGTGGCCGGCGCGGTTTACAAAACCCTGGAGTTCACCGGCGAGGCCGTGGACCGGCTCCCCATGTCGCACAGGTTTACCATGGCCAACATGGCCGTGGAGGCGGGCGCCAAGAATGGGATCTTTGTGCCCGACGAGACCGCCAGGGCCTATATCGAGGGTCGATCGACACGATCCGGCCGTTTTTACAGGAGCGATCCCGATGCGGTCTACGAACGGGAGATCCGCATCCCAGTGGACGCCATGGAGCCGCAGGTGGCCCTCCCCCATTCACCTGACAACGTCAGGCCTATATCGGCCCTGAACTCGGTTCCATTGGATCAGGTCTTTCTGGGATCGTGCACCAACGGCCGGCTGGAAGACCTGCGGGAGGCAGCCGGCTTGATCAGGGGTCGCAGGGTGGCCCCGGGGATCCGGTTCATCGTGATTCCCGGGTCGCCGCTGATCTACAGGGAGGCCGTGAAGGAAGGCCTGATCGAGACCTTCCTGGAGGCCGGCGGGGTGATCGGGCCCCCGTGCTGCGGTCCCTGCCTGGGAGGACATATGGGAATCCTGGCTGAGGGGGAAAAGGCCCTTTCCACCAGCAACCGCAATTTTGTGGGCCGCATGGGGCACCCCAAGAGCGAGGTCTATCTGGCAAATCCGGCGGTGGCCGCGGCATCCGCAATCACGGGATATATCGCGTCTCCGGATGCGCTCTAACACGGGAGGATCAGGGCTATGGAAACAGAAGGAAGGGTATGGAAATTCGGAGACCACGTGGATACGGACTTGATCATCCCGGCGAGATTTCTGAACGTGTCTGATCCGGAGGAGCTGGCCAAGAGTTGCTTCATTGACCTGAGGCCCGAGTTTGCCAGAGAGGTCCGGTCGGGCGACATTGCAGTGGCAGGGGTCAATTTCGGGTGTGGTTCTTCCAGGGAGCACGCGCCCTGGGCCATGAAGGCGGCCGGTATTGCGGCCGTGGTCGCCAAGAGCTGCGCGCGGATCTTTTACCGAAACGCGTTCAATATCGGGCTTCCGGTGCTGGAATCGGAAGAGGCAGCAGACATGCTGCAGGACGGCGGCCGGGCAGCAGTCGATATTGTCAAGGGGAACATCCGGGACATGGATACGAAAAGGGTCTTTTTTGCCAAGCCTGTTCCTGAATTCATGATGGAGATTATTCAGTCGGGGGGCCTGCTGCCTTATATCCGCGAAAAACAGGCGCGGGGGGTGTGACGGGCAGGTTCCGACCGCAGGTCGGGATTCAGTAAGCCTTTTATGTCAACCAAAAATTATCAATCGTATTATCTCAATAAGTCTTGGGAATTGCTTCGTGGAAATGACATGGCCAATTTTAGCCGCATGATCCGCAGACACATACGGAAAAGACGTGTTTTTTTCGATAAATCAGGGTTGCCGTTTTCAGGTTGATTTAGTGAAATCCTTGGATGTCGCCTTGAAAAAAGGGCTTTTCCCCGGTCTGTTGAGAAGATGCCATCAATCAAAAGGGGGGGATTCTTATTAAACTTACCGGCGCACAAATAATTCTAAGAACGCTCCAGGAAGAGGGCGTTGACGTTATATTCGGATTTCCCGGGGGCGCGGTGGTGGATATCTACGATGAACTGATCAAGACCGATATCCGGCACATCACGGTGCGGCACGAACAGGGGGCTGTACACGCCGCGGACGGGTATACCCGTGCCTCGGGCAAGGTGGGGGTCTGTCTTGTCACCTCGGGGCCGGGGGCTACGAATACTGTATCCGGGATTGCTTCGGCATACATGGATTCCATTCCTATCGTTGTCCTGACAGGCCAGGTTCCCACCGGTCTCATCGGGAATGATGCCTTTCAGGAGGTGGATATCGTTGGGATCACGCGGCCCTGTACCAAGCACAACTACCTGGTGAAAAGGGTCGAGGACCTGGGAAAAACCCTGAAAGAGGCCTTTTATGTGGCCCGGTCCGGACGGCCGGGGCCGGTCCTGGTGGACCTGCCCAAGGACGTGGTCAAGGCCGCCACTACGTACCGGCCCATTAAGCTGGTGCATCTCAGATCCTACAACCCCACCTATGAACCCAATTTCAGGCAGATTCCCAAGGCCGCGGCCCTGATAAAGGAGGCAGAACGGCCCATGATCCTCACCGGCGGAGGGGCCATCCTCTCCAATGCCTCGGAGGCCGTGCGGAGATTGGCGTGGAAGATCCAGGCCCCTGTGGCCTCAACCCTCATGGGGATGGGGGCCTTTCCCGGAAGCGATCCCCTGTGGCTGGGAATGATCGGCATGCACGGGACCTACCGTGCCAACATGTCGTCTGCCACGTGCGATCTCCTGATCGCGGTCGGGGTACGTTTCAGCGACCGGGTTACGGGCAAGGTGGAGAAGTTTGCACCGAACGCAAAGATCATTCATATTGATATCGATCCCACCTCCATCCGCAAGAACATCCCGGTGTCGATCCCTATTGTGGGGGACTGCCGGCTGACCCTGGAAAAGCTGAACGCATTTCTGGAAACAGAAGAACTGGGGGATCCGGGCGGGGTGCGGAGGCCGTGGCTGGATCAGATCCGGGAATGGAAGGCCACCAAGACCCTCAAATACGT
This sequence comes from Deltaproteobacteria bacterium, assembly GCA_021159525.1. Taxonomy (GTDB): domain Bacteria; phylum Desulfobacterota; class DSM-4660; order Desulfatiglandales; family Desulfatiglandaceae; genus AUK324. The sequence goes on from JAGHEC010000472.1 coordinate 9,570, forward strand.
CCAAAACGAGGTGATCAAGCCCCAGTACGTGGTAGAGAAGCTGTGCGAGATCACCAACGGCGACGCCATTGTGGCCACAGAGGTGGGGCAGAACCAGATGTGGGCCGCCCAGTATTACCGATTTGACCGGCCCAACTGCTTTATCACCTCCGGCGGGCTGGGTTGCATGGGGTTTGGTTTTCCTGCGGCCATCGGGGCCCAGGTTGCATTTCCCGACAGGTTGGTAGTGGATATTGCTGGGGACGGCAGCATCCAGATGAACATCCAGGAGATGGCCACGGCCATGCAATACGGGCTTCCGGTCAAGATTATCGTGTTGAACAACAGTTGCCTCGGGATGGTCAGACAGTGGCAGGAGCTGTTCTATGACCGGCGCTATGCCCATACCGAGATGGAGGCCACGCCTGATTTTGTAAGGCTGGCCGAGGCCTACGGGGCTGTTGGGCTGCGGGCTGTCCGTCCGGAGGATGTGGAGCCGGTCCTGAAGAAGGGCCTCTCCCATCCGGGTCTGGTGATCATGGATTTTGTGGTGGAAAAGGAAGAGTGCGTCTACCCCATGGTGCCGGCAGGGGCCCCCATCACTGATATGCTTTTGGTGTAAGGCAGATGGCATCCATCTGGATCTTTAGCAGACAAAGGGTATTACAATGGCAAACGAAAAGGACAAACGGCACATCCTCTCCATGCTGGTGGACAACCAGCCAGGCGTGCTCTCGCGGGTGGCAGGCTTTTTCAGCAGCAGGGGATTCAATATCGACAGCCTGTGCGTATCCGAGACCCATGATCCGCTCATCTCCAGGATTACCCTGGTGGCCATGGGAGATATGGCTGTCCTGGAACAGATCAAAAAGCAGCTCAACAAGCTGATCAATGTCATCAAGGTGCTGGACTTCACCGATGTGGACTATGTGGAGCGTGAGACCGCCCTTGTGAAGCTGCGGGCAAGGCCGGAACACCGGGCCGAAATCCTGCGGATGACGGGCATCTTCCGGTCCAGGGTGGTGGATGTGGGGTCGGACTTCTACACGGTGGAGATCACGGGGGACGAGGGAAAGATCAATGCATTTCTGAAACTCGTCAAAAACATGGGGATCAAAGAGGTCGCGCGCACCGGGCTGGTTGCCTTGGCGCGCGAGAAAAAATAAAGGAGGCATTATGGCGCAGATTGATTTCGGCGGGGTGCTGGAAGATGTGGTCACCTCAGAGGAATTTACACTGGAAAAGGCGCGGGACGTCCTGAAAGATGAGACCGTGGCCGTGATCGGTTACGGGGTCCAGGGGCCGGGTCAGGCCCTTAATATGAAGGATAACGGGATCAGGGTGATTGTGGGTCAGCGCAAGGGCGGTGATTCATGGAATCGGGCCGTGGCCGACGGATTTGTGCCCGGCAAGAACCTGTTTTCCCCCGGGGAGGCGGCCGAGCAGGGAACCCTTATCCAGTATCTGGTCTCGGATGCCGGGCAGGTGGCCCTTTGGCCTGAGATCAGGGGGAGCCTTAACAAGGGAGACGCCCTCTATTTTTCCCACGGCTTTGCCATTACCTACAAGGATCAGACCGGTGTTGTCCCGCCCCCGGATGTAGATGTCATCCTGGTGGCGCCCAAGGGCTCGGGCCGCACGGTGCGGTCCAATTTCCTGGCAGGAAGCGGGATCAATTCCAGCTATGCGGTCTTTCAGGATGCCACGGGCCGGGCACTGGAGCGGACCCTGGCCACAGGGATCGCCATTGGTTCGGGATACCTGTTTCCCACCACCTTTGAAAAGGAGGTCACCAGCGATCTCGTCGGTGAGCGGGGGGTCCTCATGGGATGCCTGGCCGGGGTCATGGAGGCCCAGTATACGCTGTTGCGAAGGCATGGCCACAGCCCGAGCGAGGCCTTTAATGAGACCGTGGAGGAACTGACCCAGAGCCTGATCCGTCTGGTGGCGGAAAACGGCATGGACTGGATGTTTGCCAACTGCAGCACTACGGCCCAGCGGGGGGCCCTGGACTGGAAAGGACGGTTCAGGGATGCCGTGGCGCCTGTCTTTGATCAGCTCTATCAAAGCGTGACGTCCGGGGAGGAAGCCCGGATCGTCCTGGATGCCAACAGCCATCCGGATTATCGGAAGGGGCTTGAAAAGGAACTGGCCGAGATCCGGAATTCCGAGATGTGGCGGGCCGGTGCGGCAGTCCGCGCCCTGAGGCCTGAAAACCGGAACAGGGCGCAGGCACAGGGGGAAAATTCATGAACCGATCCTATCGAATCGGGGTTATCGGGGGCGACGGCACCGGCCCTGAGGTGGTGGCCGAAGGCGTCAAGGTCCTCCGTGCCCTGTCCAAAGCAGCCGATTTTGATTTTGAATTCACGAAATTTGATATTGGCGGGGATCGCTATCTGAGAGAAGGACTCCTGATAACGGACGAAGAGATCGCCACATTGAAGGGCATGGACGCCATCTTCCTTGGGGCCATCGGGCATCCGGAGGTCCGGCCGGGGATCCTGGAGCGCGAAATCCTTTTGCGCCTGCGGTTTGACCTGGACCTTTACATCAACCTGCGGCCGGTGGTCCTGTTTGAAGGGGTGGACACGCCCCTTAAGGCAAAGGGTCCGGAAGACATCGACTTTGTAGTGATCAGGGAAAATTCCGAGGGGATGTACGCCGGCGGGGGCGGCTTCTTCAAAAAGGGGACCCCTGACGAGGTGGCCATTCAGGAGTCGGTCAATACGCGCAGGGGCGTGGAGCGGTGCATCCGGTACGCCTTTGACTTGTGCCGGAAGCGAAACAGGAAAAGGCGTCTCACCCTCTGCGCCAAGACCAATGTGCTCATTTATGAATCCGATCTGTGGCGCCGGGTCTTTGATGAGGCGGCAGCGGAATATCCGGATATCGCTGTCAACTATCAGCACGTGGACGCCCTTTGCATGTGGATGATCAAGAACCCGGAGCAGTTCGATGTAATCGTCACCGGCAATCTGTTCGGGGACATCATTACGGATGTCGGGGCCATCATCCAGGGGGGGCTCGGAATTGCGGCCGGGGGCAACATCAATCCCCAAGGGACGGCCATGTTCGAACCCATCGGCGGTTCGGCCCCCAAATATGCAGGCCAGGGCAAAATCAATCCCCTGGCCGCCATCTGCGCGGCCCAGATGCTGGTGGCATACCTGGGCGAGACCGATGCGGCCAACCGGCTCCTCGCCGCGGTCAAACAGGTCGTTAACGGGAAGATCAAAAGCCTGGATGCCGGCAAGATGGGCTATTCCACCAGCGAGGTGGGGGACCTGGTGGCAGGCTGTCTCGCGTGATTTCAGCCTCTATTGTAAGGCCTTAGCTGAAAGAGCTTTTTGTTCTGGGTGGCCACGATGTGGTAGAACTTGTCCTGGGGGATATAGATGTAAGGGACATCTTCTTCTCTGCGGTACAGAAAGTGGGACAGGATCATCCGGTTGACGGCCCTGTGCCCCACGATCATGATGTTCTGGGGATTGCGGCTCAGATACAAGGCCTTTTTTATCCCCCGGTCCACCCGCTCCTTCATGGAGACGTACCCTTCGCCGTCCGGATAAATATAGGCGTATTTGTTGCGCTTTCTGGCCGCATACACATGGGGCATGACGTCCCGGATCTCCCGGTAGCTCATGGCCTCGCATACCCCGCTGTCGATTTCGTTGAACTCCTTGAGGGGAATGATGGAGCAGTCCTCCTGTTCCTGCATTATGGGAAAGGCAGTCTGGATGGTCCGCTTCTTCCTGCTCGTAAAGATAACCGGGATCTTCTTGTTTTTGAAATAGCGTGCCAGGGCCTTTGCCTGCGCCTTTCCGTTTTCGGTCAGGCCGGAATTGCCGCCGATGCGATTTTCAAGGTTGAAGTAGGTCTCGCCGTGGCGGATAAGGAAGAGGTTCTTGACCGTGTCGGCCACGAGCAGATCCCGTATGAGATCGTAGTGGGGGATATCGTCCGAGATCTCCTCATGTAGGATCCTGTTGTAGAGGGAATCCAGACGGACTGCATTGCGCTGCTTGTCCACGGGGCTGTAAATGGATTCGTAGTACCGGATACGCTGTTTGAAGCTCTGGATGGCCGATTCCCTTTCCAGGTGACGGAACTCTGGCAGGGTCACCTTCTGCTCGATGCTGGCCTTGAGGATCTCCGCATCCTGGTTGATGCATTCAATAAACAGAACCGGGTGGGTGTTCAGGATTTCAGCGGTTTTTTCCCTCCGCTTGGCGCTGACGTTGGTGGCGTCCAGGATCGCCACCTGGCCGGTCCTGTCCAGATAATTCATGGCCCGGTGGATATTGATCATGGCGATCTTTTCCCTGAGGTCTGCCCCTTTCCGGTTCCGGGGGTCGTAAAACTCGGGGTAGGAGGTATCTTCCGGGCTCAGTCTTCTCCTGAGATCGCCGTTGTTGAAGATCCGGGTTCGGATGTGGTTCTTGGCCAGATTCTCCTTCAGTTTGTTGGCGATCGTGGATTTGCCCCTGGCGGGGAGGCCAACCATCACAATATAGAGTTTTTTCCGGTTAATGCTCGCCATTTTGGATTCCTGACATCAGCTCAATAATTCGGGGGATAACAGCGAACTTTAGCGCCCAAAATCTGCTTTTGGATGGGCACGAGCTATTACGATTCGTGCAGCAAGAGATGATTATCGAAGATCTGCACTGGCTGCGACTGCATCTTTTCCGCCTGCCTCCGCGAACCGGAATCCGGCGCGGCGTGAGCAGTTGCGGCAGCGGACCATTATCATCTTGAAGTTTGTCTGAAATGATCTATAATATGAAGATCATATCGACTAAATCAAGGAAATTCCCTGCACCCGCAGGCTCAACCGGGAGGAGACAACCATGGCGCAGACATCCATAACGCGATCGCGTACCGAAGTACTGGTCAATGATTTTGTGAGGAGCGTATACAACTGGATGGGGCTGGGGCTATGCCTGACCGGGGTGGTGGCCTTCTATGTCTCGAGCAGTGAGACAATGCTCCGCCTCGTCTTTGGAAATCCAATCATCTTTTTTATCCTCATTATTGCCGAGCTGGGGATGGTTTTTGCTCTGGCCGGGGCTGTGAACCGGATGAGCGCAGGGACGGCCACATCCCTTTTTGTGATCTATTCCGCCTTAAACGGCGTAACCCTGTCGTTCATATTCCTGGCATACACCCGGACCTCCATTGTAAGTACCTTTTTTATCTGCGCAGGCACATTTGTGGCGTGCAGCATCTACGGGTGGACTGCTAAAAAGGACCTAACCTCGTGGGGCGGGTTTTTGACCATGGGGCTGATCGGGATCATCATCGCCTCGCTGGTGAATATGTTTATCCGGAGCAGCGCCATGAGCATGATCATCAGCTATATAGGGGTCATTGTCTTTGTAGGGCTGACGGCCTATGACACCCAGAAGCTCAAAAACATGGCCCTGACCCAGCCGGCCGGGGTGGAGGCCGGGGTGGTCCGAAAGGGGGCGATCTTAGGCGCCCTCTCCCTTTATCTTGATTTTATCAATTTGTTTCTGATGCTCCTGCGGATATTCGGGGCCTCTCGGGAATAGAAGTCAGCCGGGGGATGGTTGCATACGCCCTCTCCCCTCGAGCTTCCATCCCATCGCGCCTTGCGCATGCAGCACCCCCCGGGGGAGCCGATTCCCTCCCAGGGGGAACTTTCAAAAGCTGATCGAACATGAGCCAGCCTGCCTACCTGGACCTTTACAAGGCCGGCCGTTTTCAGGATAGGGTGAATAAGGCCCTGGATCTGATGGCGGCCTGCCGGATCTGCCCCCGAAAGTGCGGGGTGAACCGGCTGAACGGGGCAACCGGATACTGCCGCACCGGCCGGCAGGCAAGGGTAGCCAGCTACAACGCCCACTTCGGGGAAGAGGCGCCCCTGGTGGGCCGGAACGGTTCAGGGACCATATTTTTCAGCTCGTGCAACCTCCTTTGCAGCTTCTGCCAGAACTACGAAATCAGCCATCTCAATGAAGGGGTCGAGGTCCGGCCTGAGCAGATTGCCGGCATGATGCTTCAGCTCATGGAGAGGGGATGCCACAACATTAACCTGGTGACCCCCACGCATGTGGCGCCCCAGATCTTGGAGGCCCTTGAGATCGCCATTGCACGGGGACTCGCCGTTCCCGTTGTCTACAATTCAGGCGGGTACGAGAGCGTGGAGACCCTGAACCTCCTGGACGGTATTGTGGACATATATATGCCGGATTTCAAGTTCTGGGAGAGTGCCTGGGCAGAGCGGTTCTGTCATGCGCCTGACTATCCGGATGTGGCGAGGGCCGCGATTCGCGAGATGCACCGCCAGGTGGGGGATCTGGAAATCAACGAAGAAGGAATCGCGGTCCGGGGTCTCCTGGTCCGGCATCTCGTTATGCCCGACAACATTGCAGGGACCGAGGCGGTCATGAATTTTCTGGCCGGCGAGATATCCCCCGATACCTATGTGAATGTCATGGATCAGTATCGGCCCTGCGGCCAGGCAGGCCGGGAGCCTGTCATCAACCGGAGGCTGACGGCCCGGGAATACAGGGAGGCCGTGGCCGCGGCCAAAAACGCTGGGCTTCATCGGCTGGACCAGAGGGAACTGCCCCGCATTATCTTCGGCTTCTGAGTGATGGAGAGGGAAAAGACGTTCATTGTGGGCGACATCCATGGATGTCTTCATATGCTGAAACGCCTGCTGGATAAGATCCCGTGGCGCCCCGGCCGGGACCGGCTTGTGTTTGTGGGCGACTGCATCGACCGGGGACTTGATTCAAAGGCCGTGGTGGACTGCATCCTGGGCCTGATGCAAATGGACCCGTCCGTGATCTGTCTGCTGGGGAACCACGAGGCCATGCTCATGGACTACCTGGCCGGAGTAAACCAGGGCCTCTACCTTGCCAACCAAGGGATGACCACCTTGAAAACCTATATGGCGGAAAAACCGCATTCAGAGGAGGCCTTGATCCCTCCGGACCATATGGCCTTTTACCGTTCTCTCCCGCCCTTTATGGAACTGACCGGCTATTATGTGGTTCATGCCGGATTCCGACCCGGCATTGAGATAGCTTTCCAGTCTGTTGAAGACATGATCTGGATCCGCGAACCCTTCATTTTTTCGGATTACGATTTCGGGAAAAAGGTGATTTTCGGCCATACGCCCTTTCCGCGTCCCCTGAGCATGGCAAACAAGATCGGCATCGATACCGGTGCTGTCTATGGAAACCGGCTTACCTGCATTGAACTCCCGGAAGAACAGTTTTATTCTGTTGCGGCCTGACCAATCTCATCGCAACTTTCTCTTTCCACTGATGAACTCCTCCGCGATCAGGACATCTTCCCTGCTTCCGATGTAAAGCGGAACGCGCTGATGGAATTCCATGGGCTGGATCTCCAGGATGGGCCCGTTCCCGTTGCTGGCATATCCGCCCGCCTCTTTGACCACCAGGGCCAGGGGATTGGCCTCCACCATGAGCCGCAGCTTGCCGCTCGGCTTCTTGGGATCCTTGTTGTCCGCAGGATACATGAATATCCCTCCCTTCAGGAGGTTGCGGTGGAAATCGGCCACCAGGCTCCCGATGTACCTGGAGGTGTAGGGCCTGCCGCTGTCCTTGTCCCTGGATTTAAAATAATCCACCAGGGCCCGGGTCTTTTCGTCCCAGTAGGCAACATTTCCTTCATTGACGCTGTAGATCTTTCCTTTCTCCGGGATGCGGATATTCTCATGAGACAGGAGAAACTCGCCAACGCTCGGATACAGAGTGAACCCATGGACCCCGGTCCCGTTTCCGGTGGTATAAACCATCATGGTGCTTGATCCATAGATGAAATATCCCGCGGCTACCTGGTTCAATCCAGGTTGCAATACATCGTTCATGAGCATCTCGATATCGGTTTCGTCGCTTGTTTTTTTGTAGATGCCGAATATGGTCCCGATGCTAACGTTGACGTCGATATTGGAAGACCCGTCCAAAGGATCAAACACAATGATGTAGGGTCCTTTGGGATATTGGGATGGAATCTCGATTAGGTCTGCATTTTCCTCAGACCCCATGCAGCAGAGCTGTCCTACATGCTGCATCCGTTCGATTATGACGCTGTTGGCGAATACGTCCAGTTTCTGTACCTGTTCATCCTGCACATTGATGCGGCCGGTGGACCCGAGAATATCTGCGAGCCCTGCCTTGTTGACCTCCCTCGAAATCACCTTTGCGGCGACGATCAGTTCATTTAGAAGGGTGGTAAAGGCGCCGGTTGCCTCTGGATTCTGCCGCTGCTGTTGCAGAATATGCTGCGTAATCGTGATGCCGACCCCCTTTTTTGCCATGATGTAACCTCCTTCTTAATCCTTATGATTAAAAGATTCCGGAATTCCCGAATGCCTCCTGCAAGAGCTTGCTGATTTCATGCCCCGATTTCTGAACCTGTCAGTATTTCAAGAGAGAGTTCCAGAACTCGGGATCATCGTCCTTCCAGTTGGGACCGAACCGCTTGTCGCAAAAACCGCTTAGTCGCTCATACCACTTGATAAAGACATTCTTCTTTTTTTCAATAGCCTCCAGGATGTCGGCCAGAAATACATCCACCCGGGCGATTTCATCTTTGGGCACATAGTAGGCGGCCCCTTTTTGAAACGACTTTTTCAGGTTGACTTGGGAAAGGGCATGGGCTGTGAGCATCAGGGCCGGGATCTCCCGTTTGGTGGCGATCTCCAGCAGCTCATATCCCCGAACCCCCATGATATCCAGGACGGCCGCGTGGTAATAATTGGATTCAAGGAGTTTCTTGGCCTCTTCAAAGCTGGATGCCCTGTCCAGCTTGCACATTTCCAGAAGTTCGGCAAGAAAATCGAGGATATCCTCCTCATCGTCCACGATCAAAATCCGTTTTCCCTTTAGAATTTTTCTGGGCTCCATATTCTACCTCCTTAACGTTGTCGGGCGATGCAAATTTCGGTTCAGGCGGTCCGTTATTGATATTCAAGCCGGTAAATCTCCGCCAGTGTCAGAAACGTGGTAATGATCAGAGGACCGTAAATGATCCCCAAGATGCCGAACAGCTTGATTCCCCCCAGAATGCCGAAAAACACGAGGAGGGCGTTCATCTGCATGCCCTGCCCGATCATCCTGGGCTTCAACAGGTACTCCACAATGGAGCTGTAGGTCATGTTGTAGACGAGATAACCCAGGGCAAGGCCCGTTTTCCCCTGGATCAACAGGATGACCGTAGCCGGTACGAACACGGCGGTGGCCCCCACGATAGGGAGAAATGCCATGAAAGTGATCACCGTCCCCCATAAAAAGGGCGAGCCAAGGCCGAAGAGATAAAAACCGAATCCACCGATGATGCCCTGAATAATGCCCGACAGGCCGTTCCCCACGATCAAGGCCCTTCCCATCTCCTGAAATTTCCCGGTTACCTTTTCGAGCTGCTCCCTCGGCATCGGCATCAGCTCGATAAGATAGGCCTTCAGGCGTTTACCATCCTGAAAAAGGTAGAAGATGGTCATCATCATGAGAAAAAAATGGACGAGAAAACTGAGCATATTCGAGGCCACGGAGCGAATCTGGCTGTAGAGGAACAGCCCCACTCTTTTCCCGAGGGCGTCCGCCAGTTCCTCCACTGTGTCCGGGGTAATGGTAAGCCCGGTCATCTTGCCGAATTTCCTGAGGCGCTCGGCCCACACCGGATCATGCTCGATAAATTCCTGGATCCGATTTACAGAGACCTCGCTGCTGCTCCACCGGTAAAAATCGAAGGCCTCATTGGAGAGGGTTCCCACAAACCAGCCTACTGGAATGATCAGTACGAGCAGTATGAAGAGGGTCATGCACAGGGCCGCGGCCGTTTCTCTGTTGTGAAGACCCCTTTTGACCCGGTTGTACGGGGGATAAAAAACGCTCCCGATGAGAAGCGCAAGTATTATCGCCGACATATAGGTCCACAACAGCTTCAGGAGAAGGAGCAGGGAACAGACCAGGAATATGAGAAACAGGCCGGTGCCATACTTTTTTTCCATAACAGTGACCCCTTCACGGAACACTATAATTCCCCGGGCCTGGATAGTCAAAGCAATTAAAGGCGGGGAAAAGGTTCACAAGTTCCGCGCTGAAGTGATCCTGGCCTCCCTGCTCAGGGTGTCTCTGTCCATCCGGTACAGGGTGTCAAGAAGGGCCGTCTGAAATGAGCCCGGACCCGAGGCGGAAACAGCGGCCTGTTCGGCTGCCAGCCCGAAGTAGGCCAGGCCGCAGGCCGCAGCCGCTACAGGGTCGGTTTCCACGGCCAGAAACGCCCCGATCAGGGCCGTGGCAGTGCACCCGGCGCCGGTCACATACCCCATGAGTTGATGTCCGTTAAGGACATTACAGACGCGCCCGCCATCGGTAACTACATCCACAGGTCCGGTGATGGCGAGAGTGGTACGGAGTTCTGCGGCAAGGGTGATGGCAGCCTCCTCGGCCTCTTCCACCCGGTGGATGGAATCCACCCCTTTGGTCCGGGATCCCTTACGGGCCAGGGAAAGGATCTCCGAGGCGTTTCCCCGGATCACACGGAGGGAGAGTTCATCCATGAGCCGCCTGGCAGATTCGGTCCTGAGCCGGGTTGCTCCGGACCCCACCGGGTCGAGGATGATGGGGATCTCGAGTTCATTCGCTTTTCTTCCGGCCGTGAGCATTGCATCCACCCACGATGTGCTCAGGGTGCCGATGTTGAGCACAAGGGCCCCGGCAAAGGCCACCATTTCCTCCACCTCTTCAGGCGCATGGGCCATGACGGGCGAGGCCCCGCAGGCCAGAAGGGCATTGGCAGTATAATTCATGACCACAAAATTGGTGATGTTGTGGATCAAGGGTTTTTTTTCACGTATCGCCTCAAGGGCTTCTGCGGCCCGTTGTCCAAGAACTGAATCTGACATTTGCCTGTTTCCTCACTGGTAAAAATGGTTCCACCCTGATCGGCCTAATTTGCGGACAAGGCCGTCGGGCGATGTCATGGAGATAACTCCCTCGCCTTCTGACGGCGGTGTGATCTCACCGATGGCGGTAATCGGAAGAGGCCCCGAAGCGGCAACGACAGATACTATCTCTTCTACCTTTTCCGGGGGACAGGTAATGATCAGCTCATAGTCATCGCTGCTCCCCAGAACGAACTCTATCGGGTCCCTTTGCAACTGCCGGGCCGCCTCCCGGAGGGGCGGCCTGAGAGGGAGGCCTTTCTGATGGAGCCGGGCCCCCACCCTGCTCTGGTCGCAGATATGGTCCAGGTCCCCGAGAAGCCCGTCGCTGATGTCGATCATGGCCGTTGCCAGGCCTGAACGGGCAATGGCCGCGCCCTCAATTGCCCTGTGAGAGGGAGTGATGTATGCCTTTACCAGGGGATGGTCGCGCAGGCCGGGGGCAGATGGATCTGACAACAGGATCTGGAGTCCGGCGGCCGCCTCTCCAGGGTATCCGGTAACCAGGATCACATCGCCCGGTCTGGCCGTGGATCGCCGCACCCATGTGCCCGAGGGGATTTCGCCGATGAGGGTGATATCGATAAAATCGGCCCCCCCGGACCTGGTGATGTTGCCGCCCATGATCACCGCTTGAAAGGGTCTGAGGGCATCTAAAAATCCCATGTAGAGGGCATCCACATCCTCCGCCGGCGTGTTGGATTGAAGTCCCAGAGAGACCAGGGCATAGACAGGTGTCCCTCCCATGGCCCCGATATCGCTGATGTTGATGGTCATGGCCCGTCGTCCCAGGTCCAGGGCCGAGATATGGCGGGACAGATAGTGCCGGCCCTCCACCATCGTGTCGCAGGTCACGAGAAGGTCCATGCCGGGCCTGGGCCGGAAGGCGGCGCAGTCGTCTCCCATCCCGATGACCAGTTCCCTCGGCCGGCCCCCTTCCTTCTGAAGGAGGGCCTCGATTCGATCAATGAGACCGAATTCCCCGATATCGGCCAGGGTCTCAGGCATGGGTCTCCTTGGGTGGTGTCGGCCAGAGGAGCTCCCGGAGCGCCTGGGCTGCCTTACGGGGGTCTTTCTGACAGCAGACCGCGGAAATGACAGCGATCCCATGTGCCCCGGCCTTTACGACCGCAGGGGCGTTTTCAAGACCGATCCCGCCGATGGCGATGATGGGAACCGGGACGGCCTCGACCACCTTTTTCAGGGTCTCGATGCCGCTTGCAGGGCCGGCGTCGTCTTTGGAGCCCGTAGGAAATACAGGGCCGAAGCCCACATAATCGGCCCCCTCTGAAAGGCATTTGCGGGCCTCCTCCAGGGTGGCTGCGGAACCGCCGATAATGGTGTCTTTTCCCAACAGTTTCCTTGCGAAGGAAATGGGGAAATCGTCCTGACCCAGGTGTACGCCGTCGGCCCGGGCGGCCATGGCCACGTCGATCCGGTCATTCACGATAAAGGCCGCGCCCCCGTCCGCACAGACGCGCTTCATCTTTTTGGCGATGGCTGTCAGCTCACGGGTGGATCCCTGCTTCTGGCGGAACTGGATTACGTGTGCACCTCCGGCAATGGCCATCTCGGCCAGTTCCACATGGGAAAACCGGGATTGCAGGACCGTATCGGTAAGGACGTGGAATCTTCCAATTTCTTGAATCATGTCAATTAACGCCTGATCTTGGATGTACTCGCGCTACTTGTTGTTCCTCGCAACTGCGATCCGCTTCAGTGACCGCCTTTGGGTCACAGCCTATCCAAATCAGGTCCCGGGAGCAAGCAAAAAGATGTTATTTGCCCCCTGAAAACAGTAGCATCCACAGGCCCAGCACGATGAAAAGACCTCCGGCTCCCATCCGGATGACCGCGGGCGGGACCATCCGACTGATGGCCCCGCCGAAGATCACGGCCAGTAGGGAGGTCACCACAAGGGCCCCCGCGGACCCTAAGAACACCGCCCATCTGCTCTGGGTCTCGGCGGCAAAGGCAAAGGTGGCCAGTTGGGTTTTATCGCCCAGTTCGGCCAGAAATATCATGGCGAATGTAGTCCACAACACCTTGAAATCCATTTTTTTCTCCTGAAGACGGCAGTTTGACCATTGACCCAATGTCCATGATCGTGTTCTCTTCAACCTCATCCTGTATCAGCTCAATAATTGGGGGGATAACAGCGAACGTACCACGGGGGCAGAAGGGTTTGTCTTCCGCTCCGGGCCTCCGGGCTGAGTCGGGTGCTGGGTATGCATTTTGTTGTCCCGCCGGATAAGATGTTATGCAAAGTCGCACAAGCGTTTGGCCCGCGCGGGGGTGGGGGTCACTGCCTCCCCTCCAAGACGGGACAAAAACCGAGTACAGCTCGTGGGAACGGCGGCAGGGCGTTCGAATTCGTTCTGGTCCAGCCCCAAGGACAGTCTTTCATA
>JAGHEC010000139.1 GCA_021159525.1 Deltaproteobacteria bacterium
CAGTTGGGGTTGGGGCACCTGAGGACCACCTCCCCGGCCTTTTTCACCACGTCTGAACCGCATACCGGGCACTGGGACGGCATCTTGAATTTCTTTTCGCAGCCGGTCCGGAGGGACGGGATGGACTTGACCACCTCGGGGATGACGTCCCCTGCCCGCTGGACGATCACCCGGTCTCCCTGCCGAATATCTTTTTTTTCAATCTCCTCCTGGTTGTGAAGAGTCGCCCGCCTCACCAAGACCCCACCCACCTCGACCGGTTCCAGGTGCGCCACAGGCGTCAATGCGCCGGTTCGGCCTACCTGCACATCGATCTTGATGAGCGTGGTGGTCTCCTGACTGGCCTTGAACTTGTACGCCACAGCCCATCGCGGACTCCTCGATTTCTGTCCCAATCGGTCCTGAAGGTCCAGCCGATTTACCTTGATCACCGCGCCGTCGATCTCATAAGGAAACTGCCCGCGGATCTCCTCAAAATGGCGACAGGCGTCAAGCACCTTGGAAAGGGCATTGCAGACACGGATGTGGGGCCGATTGATTCGAAGGCCCCATTCCTGTAGCAGAAGCATGCATTCATACTGGGTGGCACAGGGGAAACCGTCCATGGCCCCGGCCCCGTAGCAGAACATATGAAGAGGCCTTTTGGCCGTTACCTTGGGATCGAGCTGTCTCAGGGAACCGGCCGCCGCATTCCGCGGGTTGGCAAAGGGAGGAAGCCCTTTGTCGATCCGTTCCCGATTGAGGTCCTCAAAGGGCGCCAGCTCCATATAGACCTCTCCCCTTGCCTCCAGGAGGTCAGGGAAGGGAGGGCCGTCTTTCTTTTTTGTCAGCGACAGGGGGATGTCGAGGATGGTCTTGATGTTTAAAGTGATGTTTTCCCCTACATAACCATCCCCGCGGGTAGAGCCTGTTTTGAGGACGCCCTTTTCATACACGAGCTCCACGGCCAGACCGTCGATCTTGGGCTCAACCGTGTACTGTATGGCGGCGTCCTCCTGCAAAAAGCGCTTGATCCGGGCGTCGAAATCCCTGATGTCCTGGTCGCTGAAGACGTTTTCAAGACTCAGCATGGGGGTCCGGTGCTTGACCTCTGCAAAGGTCTCCGGGGGAGCGGCCCCTACCTTTTGTGTGGGTGAATCGGGGGTTGCCAGGTCAGGGTTCTGTCGCTCCAGGTCCACGAGGCGCCTGAAGAGTCTGTCGTATTCAGCGTCCGCGATCTCGGGATCGTCCAGGACATAGTAGCGGTAGTTATGGTGCCGGATTGCCTCGCGAAGAGACTGGATCTCTTTTTCCACGTTTTCTGTTTTTGTGTCGGTCATTCGTTGTTATCCTGTCCCGGTTCAGTCGGGTGCATCAGATATGTCTCCCGTGGCCCTGGCAAGGTGCAACAGAAGTTGACCCCCCATACGCGTGTTCTCGTATAACCTCGGATTGGAGAAACCCGGCTTCCATTTGAGGCTGGACAGCTCATCCGAAACCACGAGGAGGGCGGCAAGATCCGCCCCGCGATAGGCCGCCACGGTCAGAAGGGCTGACATCTCCATGTCCACGGCCAAAACGCCCATTTTCTGAAAATGCCTTACCTTTTTGGGGGTTTCCCGGTAAATGGCATCGGTGGTCCAGACGGTTCCCTTTTTGTATGCCCATCCGTTACGGGCTGCGGCCTGGGCAACCGTGCACGTGAGACCCGGGTGGGCCTCCGGGGCCTTTTTGGCTATGGGATAATGCCTGGAGGTCCCCTCCTCCGAGACGGCCCGGTCAGGGATCACAAAATGGCCTGCGTTCAGATCAGGCTGGAGCGATCCACACCATCCCAGGACCCAGACGGTCTTGACCCCCAGGGCAATCAGTTTCTCCAATCCCAGGACCGCATGGGGGGCGCCAAAAAAAGGGCCTGCCAAGGCAACGGGGGGAGCACCCGATGGCCCCCCATCCGCCTGATAAAGCCGGTACAGGGGGGTTTCGCTGAACCGGACCTCAACTGCGCCGGAGATCCGGACAAGCCATTTGAGCTCCTGATGAAGCATTACCATGAGGGCAACCGGGCCCAGATCAGGATCCCCTTTGCCTTTAATAGGCCGAATAATCTCCTGATTATCTTGTTCCGCCGGCATGAACGGGAAATCGCCTTTGACTCTGGAAGATGGGCACGTACCATGCACCCGGGACGTGCCGACTGAATATTAGTGGGTATCCCGGCCATTGGCAACCCCTAAATGAAGAATCGGGCATGAGAAGCCGGGGGGGCCCGGCACCACGGGCAGGATTTTGAACTGTCCGCGCATGCCGGGAAGCTGGCAACGGTGATCCCTCACGGGATTGAGTCGCCTGTGGCTGGCTTGGAGCGAGACGCCATTCAAACGGAACGCGGATTCAGGTCCCGGGTAACAGCTCAATAAATGGGGGCAGAAGGGTTTTTCTGACGCGACTGCCGGGAGGCCCGGAGCGGAAGAAAAATTCTTCTGCCCCGGCACTATGTTCGCAGTTATCCCCCTAATTATTGAGGTGATACGGTCCCGGGAACATTTTAGTGGCAAAATCAATGAAATGTGTTAGTGTTTATACGAAACATCTCAATAGATCGCAAAAGAGCCGTTTTCAGTGCAACATCCAAGGATTTCATCACGATTGTTTTACCACGAAGATCAGCAAGACACATTTCTCTTATCTGTAAATTTTGTTGACATAGATTACTTAGCTGACATAAACTAAACGATTACAAAATTAAGAGATGAGACATGTTTGACAGCTTGTCGGAAAAACTGAATCGCACCTTCAAAAAGTTGACAGGGCGTGGCAGACTGACCGAGGCAAATATTCAGGATGCGCTGAAAGAAGTGCGATTGGCCCTTCTGGAAGCGGACGTCAACTACAAGGTTGTCAAGAAACTCGTGTCGGATATCCGGGATCGGGCCGTTGGAGAGGACGTTCTGGAAAGCCTGACCCCCGGGCAGCAGATCATAAAAATCGTCAATGAAGAGCTGACCCGATTGATGGGAGAGGCCCGGTGCCACCTCGAGCTGTCAGGAAAGGCACCCCATGTGATGATGCTGGTGGGGCTCCAGGGCTCGGGCAAGACCACAACCGCAGCAAAGCTTGCGAGGCATCTTCGGAAACAGGGAAGACGGCCCTATCTGGTCCCGGCAGATATCTACAGGCCGGCCGCCGGGGATCAGCTCAAAAAACTGGGACTTGAGATCGACGTGCCGGTCTACGCCGCGGCCCCGGATGAAAAACCTGAGGTCATCTGCGTGCATGCCCTGGCAGGTGCGGCAAGGGAAGAGGCAGACGTCCTGATCATTGATACGGCCGGCCGGCTCCATATCGACGAACCACTGATGGCCGAGCTGGAGGCCATCAAGGCTCAGGTAAACCCCGCCGAGATCCTGCTGGTGGCAGACGCCATGACCGGACAGGATGCGGTCACCGTGGCCAGGGATTTTAATGACCGGCTTGATATCACCGGTGTGATCCTCTCCAAGATGGAAGGAGATGCCAGGGGCGGGGCCGCCCTTTCCATCAGGGCGATGACGGGCAAGCCGATCAAGTTTGTGGGCGTGGGAGAAAAGATCAGTGCCCTGGAGCCGTTTCATCCCGACAGGATGGCCTCTCAGATACTGGGCATGGGGGATGTCCTCTCACTCATCGAGAAGGCCCAGGACCAATTCGATGAAAAAGAGGCCAAGAAATTAGAAAAAAAGCTCAAACGGAGTGAATTCGATCTGGAGGATTTTCGGACCCAATTAAAACAGATGAGGAAGATTGGGACACTCGAAGAGATACTGGGCATGATTCCCGGCCTGGGCAAGCTGAAAAAGATGGGGAACCTCAAGCCAGACGAGAAAGAGCTGGTCAAGGTGGAAGCGATTATCAATTCCATGACAGTGGAAGAACGACGGAAATATAAGATCATTAACGGCAGCAGGCGGCGAAGAATCGCCAAGGGAAGCGGTACCAGCGTTCAGGACGTGAATCGCCTGCTCAAAAACTTTATCCAAACAAAGAAAATGATGGAGCGCTTTACCAAAAAGGGTGGACTTGAAATTCCGTCCCTTTTTGGCTGAAGACGGGTACGTAATCGGGTGCCGGCTGCATTGGGGCCGGGTTCCCACTGAAAACAAGGGGGTGATAGCAGCTAATGGCAGTTAGAATTCGAATGACACGGATGGGTGCGAAAAAGAAACCGTTTTATCGTCTGGTGGCGGCCGATTCACAAGCGCGTCGCGATGGAAGGTTCTTAGAGATACTGGGATACTATGATCCAACCAAGGATCCCGCGGTAGTAAAGATACATGAAGAAAAGGTCAATTACTGGCTTGAAAAAGGGGCACGCGTCACTGAATCGGCACGGGCACTTCTCAAGAAGGAAGGATTGATGAAATCCCATTCAGCATCCAACTGATACGGCGTTTCTGTGCGATCATATGGGAGGTGAATCAAGATGAAGGAATTGATTTTGTACATTGCGAAAGCGCTCGTAGATAAGCCTGAAGAAGTGACCGTGACAGAAATCGAGGGAGAACAGACATCGGTTATCGAGTTGAAAGTCGCCAAGGAAGACCTGGGAAAAGTCATCGGAAAACAGGGCCGCACGGCACGGGCCATGAGGACGATTCTCAGCGCCGCCTCCACAAAGATTAAGAAACGATCGGTCTTGGAGATTATAGAATAGCATTGGCATCCGGTTCATCCACGAATTGGATCCTGTTGGGAAAGGTGCTCAGACCCCATGCGTTGGAGGGCCGTCTTTACGTGCAATCCTACGCGGAGTCTGAGGCATCATTTGAAGAGGCTGGAGAGATTTTTTTGAAGTCCTCTTGCGGGGAGATCCGCGCATACAGGGTATTATCCTCAAGGCCCCATAAAAATGGGGTGTTGATGAAGCTCAATGGGGTGAATAGCCTGGAAGAGGCAGAGACACTGAGGGGTGCGGAGATCCTGGTGTCGGTCGAAGCCATCCCCCGCAAAGAGGGGGAGTACCTCTGGCATGAGTTGATGGGCCTGAGGGTCTTGCTCGAGACCGGGGAACAGATCGGTACAATCACCCATATCCTTCGTGCAGGGAGCAATGAGCTCTATGTAGTCGGGCATGGTAAAAAAGAGGTGTTTGTCCCGGCTACAGTCGAGGTGGTGAAAGAGATCGACCTGGAAAAGGGCATGATGATTATTTCAGCCATGGAGGGGTTGTTAGACCTGAATGAAGTTTGATGTCCTCACCTTGTTCCCTGAAATGATCGAGGCCTACCTACGGCAGGGAATCCTGGGCCGCGCCATAACCAGGGGCCTGATCAGCATCCAGTTGATTAATATTCGTGACTTCGCGAAGGGAAAACATAAGATAACGGATGACCGACCCTACGGCGGGGGCGAGGGGATGATTATGAAACCCGGTCCCATCGACCGGGCGCTGAAATCGGTTGACCGGATCCCGGGGATCAGCCGGGTCATTCTCCTCACTCCCCAGGGACGCCGATTCGCTCAATCCATGGCATGGGAAATGTCCGGCTGGGATCAGCTCATCCTGATCTGCGGTCGGTATGAGGGGGTAGATGAAAGGATCGTGGCAGGCCATGTGGACCTGGAACTGTCAGTGGGCGACTACATCCTGACTGGCGGGGAATTAGGGGCCATGGTGGTCATCGATGCGGTGGCCCGGCTGATTCCCGGTGTTTTGGGCGGGGAAAGATCGCCGCTCGAAGACTCCTTTGAAGACGGTCTTCTCAAATATCCGCAATATACACGGCCCAGGGTCTTCGAGGGAAAGGAAGTGCCGGAGATCCTGCTCTCGGGCGACCATGAAAAGATCCGGGTGTGGCGCAGGAAAAAATCCCTCAAACGCACGGCAGAAAGACGACCCGATCTGCTCGAACAGGCCGTATTAACGGCAGAGGACAGGGCGATTTTGGCCGAAGAATAAGGGGGCGGGAATTTGCGTCTTTATATGGGTCTGGTGCATTTTCCCGTACGCAACAAACACGGCGGGAAAATTGCCTCGGCCGTAACCACCCTGGATATTCACGACCTGGCCAGACTGGCCAGGACCTATGATGTAAGGAGACTGTTTATTATCACGCCCCTGCCCGATCAGCAGGAGCTAACCAGACGGATCTTGAGGCACTGGATCGAGGGGTACGGGGGCCGGTATAATCCCCATCGCAAAGAGGCCCTTGCATGTGTTTCTGTAGCGGGCAGCATGACGGAGGCCGTAGCCCGGATTCAGGAAATAGAGGGGGAAATCCCCCTGATCATTGCAACTGATGCCGCCTATCAGGAAGGCCGGTCCATTTCCTATGAAGAGGCCAGGAAGGTTATTAGGGGAAATCAGGCGGCCGCCCTTATATTTGGTACCGCCTGGGGCCTTCATGAGGAAGTAATACAGCAGACAGATCTGGTCCTGGCCCCTGTTTTGGGGAAAAGGGGATACAATCACCTGTCGGTAAGGACGGCGGCCGCCATCATCCTGGATCGATTGGCAGGGCAGAGAAAGGATTGAGCCCGGGCGGTGCGCAAAAAATCAGATTGGGTATGCCGCAACCTGGAAAGATGAAAGAAAGAGGAGAAGGAGATGAATGTAATAGAAGCGCTTGAAAAAGAGCAGATGCGCGTCGATATCCCCGATTTCAAGCCGGGAGATACAATTCGAGTGCATGCAAAGATCAAAGAGGGAGAAAAAGAGAGGATCCAGGTATTCCAGGGCGTTGTCATACGGAAGCGCAAAGGAAATACCGGCGCCACCTTTACCGTCAGGAAGGTTTCCTACGGGATCGGCGTGGAACGGATCTTCCCGCTCCATTCCCCTGTAATAGACAAAATCGAGATTGTCACGAAGGGCAAGGTGCGAAGGGCAAGGCTTTACTACCTGCGAAATCTGCGGGGCAAGGCGGCAAGAATCAAGGAAAAGCGCGTATGATGAGGGAGGAGGCGCATCGGTTCAAACATCGGATGATGTGGGCCCGCAAACCGGATGATTGTGAGTGCGCATGAAACGCTGCCTTTGTTTCCAGAACAGGCCGGTGGTCTTGCCGTAGACCCGCTTTTTTACGAGAAGTGGGCACGCAAGGCCGGATATGGATTGGTTGCTGGGGTAGATGAGGCAGGCCGAGGTCCCCTTGCCGGTCCGGTGGTGGCCGGGGCGGTGATTTTTGGCGGCGATCAGGATCTGTCGGGCATCCGGGATTCCAAACAGATGACCCCAAAAATGCGGGAGAAGGCCTTTGGCTTTATTCAGCGTGCGGCCTTGACCACAGGCATCGCGGTTGTTTCACATCAATATATTGATGAATTCAATATCTTGAAAGCCTCACTCGAGGCCATGTCACGGGCCGTGGCTTATCTTGATCCCCGGCCCGAGATCCTCCTTATTGACGGCATCCATCCGATTCCCGTCGCCATTCCTCAAAAATGCCTGACAAAAGGCGACCGGATCTGCCGGAGTATTTCTGCTGCCTCCATCCTTGCCAAGGTATACCGGGACAGGATCATGCGGGCCTGGCATCAGATGTATCCCGTCTATGATTTTGACAAGAACAAGGGCTATGGAACCGCGCAACACCTTGCGGCATTAAAGGCCCACGGACCTTGTCCGATTCATCGTGTGAGCTTTAGGCGGGTGGTTCAGGAATAAACTGCCCTGCCGCAAGGGGCGGGGTACTACAATGAGCGTTTTCCCTTTCTTGGTGCAGCAGGCTGCGGGGAATCAAACCCTACAGATTTCGCATCCCACTTCGAGTGATCAATCCGTGTAATCTGCGAAATCTTCGGATTAATAAAGACGCGCCAGCCAGGCGGGGTGACGCAACACAAAATGGTGTTGACGCGCGTCAACAGTATTTTTGCTCGGCAAAAGGCGGATGGTTTTGACAAAAGAACGACTTCAATTAGGGGCGCTCGGAGAAGAACTGGCATACAGAAAAATCAAACGTCTGGGATACCGGCCGATCCTGCGAAATTACCGCTGCCCACTGGGAGAAGTGGATCTCATTGCAAAAGACGGCGACACCCTCGTGTTTATTGAGATCAAGACCAGGAAGGGGAAGACCGTTAGCTATGCCAAGGAGGCGGTCAATAAAAGAAAACGGCGACAGGTCTCGAAGGTTGCTCTCTCTTATATGAAATCCAAAAAATGCTGCGATATGAAGGCCCGATTCGATGTGGTCGCCGTCTGTCTGGGCCGGGGGGAGCCCGAGATCGAGGTCATAAAGAACGCTTTTGACCTAACATATTAGCCCATGGATGCTCTGCAACATACGGGTGTCGCTACCGATCGGGGCCGGGCTTTTGGGACTCTTTATGTAATATCTACGCCAATCGGAAACCTGGAAGACATCACCATCAGGGCCTTGCGTATTCTGAAAAGCGTGGACAGGATTGCCGCGGAGAGCGTGGCTCATACCAGACAACTGTGTAAGAGCTATGGAATTGATACGGCCCTGACAAGCTATCATCAACATAACCAGGGTACGAAAACCGGCCAACTCATCGGGTGGTTGAAGTCCGGAAAGCAACTTGCCCTGGTGACCGATGCCGGGACTCCTGGCATTTCAGATCCGGGGGCCCGGCTGATCAGCCTTGCTGCCGAGAAAGGGATCAAGGTCGTACCTGTCCCCGGACCATCGGCGCTTGTGGCGGCCCTGTCGGTATCGGGCCTTCAGACAGATCGTTTTTTGTTCTTAGGGTTTTTGTCGAGCAAACCGGGGAAGCGTAAAAAAGAATTGAATTCCCTGGTCTCCGAGACCCGCACCATGGTCTTTTACGAGGCCCCGCATCGTATTCAGGCGATGCTGGCGGATCTGCAAGAAATATTCGGTGAAAGACAGATGGTGGCGGCAAGGGAGATGACCAAAGTCTTTGAGGAGATATTGCGGGGAACCCCGGCTGATATTTTGGCGTCTCTGACGCCCGAAAAGATCAAGGGAGAATTTACATTAGTCGTGGCAGGGAGTGAATCCAAACAGGCATGCGCTGGATTGAGCGAAGAGGCCTTGCAACGAATAGACGAATTGATCCAGGCCAATCAGATGAGCGTCAAAGATATCGCCGCCCTGATTTCAAAGGAGGCAGGTCTGCCCTATCGTCAAGCATACAGGGCCTGTCTTGAGAAAAAAAACAAGCTGCGGCAGGAAGGCAGACTGGTTTCCGTAAAAAGGCTCACAGTCAAAAACAGTCTGGGCCTTCACGCCAGATCCGCCGCCAAGATCGTAACCTTGGGAAGACAGTACCGTTCCCGGCTCTTTCTCAAGAAAGACGGGGAAGAGGTGGACGGCTCCAGCATACTGTCTATACTGACGCTGTCATGTCCAAAAGGGACCGAGATGGAAGCGAGGATTGTCGGGGAAGATTCGGAGCTTTTTATGGAACAATTGAGTAAGCTGTTTGAGCAAAAATTCGGGGAAAAGGCATGAAATCAGATCGTGCCGCCTCGGCGAAAAAATTGCGGGGGATTCCTGTTTACCCGGACATTGTCATTGGCAAGGCCCACCTGGTAGACCGGTCGCGGACCAAAATCCTGTATCAGTGTTTTGTGAACGATGAGCATGTGGACCGGGAGGTAGAACGATTTGAGGAGGCCCTTGAGACGGTGGAGGCACAATTCATTTCACTCAGAAACAAAATGCCGGACACGCTCAAGGATCAGGCCTTTATTCTGGACAGCCACCTTATGATCCTTAAGGACAGCATGCTTCGGGATTCCACCATCGACAAGATGCTCGCGGAAAAAATAAATGCCGAGTGGGCCCTGAAAAAGAGCCTGGAGGAAATCCGGAGGGTCTTTGAGCAGATCGACGACGACTATATCAGCAATCGCATCAGCGACGTGGAGAATGTCGCTGACCGGCTGCTTCGAACCCTTTCCGGAGATACGCATCACAATCTCAGCGATATCAATCAGCGGGTGATAATTGTTGCACATGATCTTTCCCCGGCCGATACCACAGAATTGAATATCGCCAAGGTAATGGGATTTATTACCGATGTGGGCGGCAGGACCTCCCATACCGCCATCATGGCACAGGCCCTCGAGATCCCTGCGGTAGTGGGTCTTGAAAATGTTACATCTCTTGTAGAAGACGGCGACCTCCTGATCGTTGATGGAAATTCAGGGACGGTTGTTGTCAACCCTGAAGACAGCGACATCATCTTCTATCAGGAACGGAAGCTCCAGCTTGAAAAGTACAAATCCAGCATCGCCAGGATGAGTTATCTCCCGGCAGAGACCCCTGATGGACACCGGATTGCCATTACCGCGAATATTGAGTTTCTGGAAGAGGTGACGGCCGCCAAAGACTACGGGAGCGAGGGCATTGGTCTTTACAGGACCGAATTCCTTTATCTAAGAGGAAAGGGCTTCCCCGACGAAAATGAACTGTTCGAAGATTACCGCGAGGTCGCGGAGATTATGCGGCCGGCGCCCGTCAGCATCCGCACCCTGGACCTGGGGGGCGATAAATTTACATCGGACATTGCCATATCCGAGGAAAACAATCCCGCCCTCGGTCTGAGGGCCATACGTTTCTGTCTTCGGGAACCGGAGATATTCAAGACCCAGCTCCGCGCCATTCTCAGGGCAAGCGCCTTCGGCAGAATCCAGATGATGTTCCCAATGATATCGGGGCTTCAGGAACTTCTGGACGCAAGGGCGATCCTGGACCAGGTCAGGGACGACCTGGATCGCGAAGGAATCCCCTACGACGCTGACATGGAAGTGGGCATCATGGTGGAGATCCCGTCTGCGGTTGCCATGGCCGAAATACTGGCCCATTATGTCGATTTTTTCAGCATCGGGACCAATGACCTGATCCAGTATGCCCTTGCCATTGACCGGGTAAACGAACATGTGGCCTATATGTATCAGCCCTTTCATCCCGCTATCCTCAGGATGGTTCAGCAGGTGGTCAATGCGGCCAAAAACGCCGGGATCCATGTCTCCCTGTGCGGCGAGATGGCAGGAGATCCCTTGTGCACCTCTATTTTATTGGCAATCGGTCTGGATAGCCTCAGTATGAACGCAAGGGCCATCCCTCTTGTCAAGAAGGTGGTGAGGACCATTCCCATGGAGCAGGCCCGCGCTGATCTGGAGCAGATTATGCGGCTCAATACGGCCAGCGAAGTCAGGGCCTATCTGCTGCGACAAACCCGGAAGATGTTTCCCGAGCTGCAGGAAAGAGGATACCTCCTGGATTGACAGGCAATGATTGAGTGTCGAAGAAGCATTCCGAGGGAAGCCCGAGGCCGTTAGACGGGCAATAAACCACAATTTCATGCGCGTGCCTGAGGATCTGATGGCAGGAAAGTGCGCGACGGGCGAATGATGAGTGCTCCTGATTCAGGTGTGAAAACCGTCTGCCAAAACAAGAAGGCCGGCCATGACTATTATCTGGATGAATTCCTGGAGGCCGGGTTGGTCCTTGCAGGACCGGAGGTGAAGTCTCTCAGAGAGGGACGGGCCAATCTGGTGGACAGCTACGCCAAGGTAAAACGGGGGGAGGTCTTTTTGTACCATATGCATATATCCCCCTATCCATTTTCCCATGGCCTGGATATGGATCCAACACGGACCCGAAAACTCCTGCTCAAGAAGAGGGAGATCAAGCGCCTCATTGGGAAGACAGAGACAAAGGGCTATTCCCTGATTCCAACGAAGGTATATTTTAAAAGGGGACGGGCCAAGGTGGAAATCGCCCTGGCAAGGGGAAAGAAAAAATTTGATAAGCGGAGGGCCCTGAAAGAAAAAGAACTGAAAAGGGAGATGGAGCAGGCCAGGAAAAAAGGTAATTAGTGCCTGAACGAAAACCCGGAAATTTGCAAGACCCAACGTATCAGCTCAATAATTCGGGGGATAACAGGGAACGTAGTGCCGGGGCAGGATGATTTTCCTTATGCTCCGGGCCTCCGGGCCGGTCTCTTCAGTGACTTATCTGCGGGAGACACCCGCCTGCCAACGCCAATTGAGCGTTCTTGCCAAGACTTTCGTCCCGTGGATCTGCGATGGCAGAAGAGGTAACATGGGTAACAAGGCAATGG
>JAGHEC010000072.1 GCA_021159525.1 Deltaproteobacteria bacterium
GAATATCTGCGGACCCTCGCGTTTATTCTGGTTATTGCCTCCCTGGTCCAGTTTGTGGAGATGTTTCTCAGAAAGAGCATTCCTGCCCTTTACTCGGGCCTCGGGATCTTTCTCCCCCTCATCACCACCAACTGCGCGGTCTTGGGGGTGTGCCTCATCAACATCAAGGAGGAATACAGCTTCGTACAAACCCTGGCGGCCTCTTTCAGCTATGCGGTAGGTTTCGGGTTGGCCCTGGTCCTGTTTGCGGGGGTCCGTGAGCGGATCATCCTGGCGCGGGTTCCGAGGCCGCTCCAGGATACCTCTATCGGGCTGGTGACCGCGGGGATGCTTTCCCTTGCGTTTTTTGCATTTAAGGGGATGGTGTAGGGGATTTGAGATTTCACATTGGGTGACTCATCAGATAATCCTGGAGGAAAGCCATGTTAGGCGGTCTTTTGGTGATGGGCGGATTGGGCGTGGCGATCGGCGTGGGTCTCGCCCTGGCCTCAAAGATATTCTATGTATACATCGATCCCAAGGTCGAGGCCGTGGAAGAGGCCCTGCCGGGGGCCAACTGCGGCGGTTGCGGGTACCCGGGGTGCAGCGCCAATGCCGTGGCCATAGTGGAGGGGAAATCGTCGCCCACCTCCTGCGTGGCCGGGGGCCCTGATGTGGCTGCCGAAATTGCCGGGATCATGGGTGTGGCTATTACTCTTAAGGAGCCGGATGTAGCCAGGCCCGGCTGCAAATATGGGGTCCAGGACGCGGATGTCAAATACCTGTACCAGGGGATCATGGATTGCAGGGCCGCGGTCCTCCTGGACGGTGGGGCCAAGGTGTGTTCTATCGGGTGCCTGGGCCTGGGAACCTGCGTACGGTCATGTCCCTTCGGGGCCCTCTCCATGGGGCCTGACAACCTGCCTGTGGTGGACACGGAAAAATGTACGGGATGCGGGACCTGCGAGCGGGTCTGCCCCAAGCATATCATCACGCTTACCTCCACAACCGAGCGGATGATCGGCGAATATGTGACCGATGAGTGCACGGCCCCCTGTCAGAGAAGCTGCCCCACCGGAATCAACATCCCGGCCTTTATCCAGGAGATCCGCAACGGCCATTATGAGGCGGCCCTTGCCATTATCAAGGAAAAATGCCCCCTCCCCCTCATCTGCGGGTATATCTGTCCTGCCCCGTGCGAGCTGTCGTGCCGACGCAACCTGATCGATGAACCGGTGGCCATCAATTCGCTTAAGCGGTTTGTGGCCGATTACGAGATGAGGACCGGAAACCGTCTTACCCCCTTCAAGGCCCCCGGCAGCGGCGAAAAGATTGCTGTGGTGGGCGGGGGCGCGGAAGGTCTGACCCTCAGTTATTATCTGGCCAGGCTGAGTTATCAGCCCACCATCTTTGAGGCCAAGCCCCAGTTGGGGGGAATCCTCAGATATGTGATTGCTGAGGACAGGCTCCCCCGAAATGTTCTGGATCACGAGATCGCGGGCATCCTGGAGACGGGGGTGGAGGCCAGGACCAACAGGGTTATGGGACATGATTTTGACCTCCAGTCCCTGTTTGAGGAAGGGTTCGATGTGGTGGCCCTCACCAAGGGGGGATTTGACAGCAGACAGATCTTGAAGCCCGACCCGAGCGGGTATGATGCATCGGTCCCCGGGGTCTTTACCATGATGGACTTTTTGTACTCCCTCAAAAAGGGAAAAAACGTCCAGGTCAGCCGGCGGGTGGTCATCATCCACAGCGGCCGGGAAGGCCTGGATCTGGCCAGGAAGTGCAGGGGAATCGGGGCACAGAAGGTAACCATTGTTTCCCCCCTGGCCTGCGACGAGCTTCCTGTTGAACTGCAAGACCTAAAGCGGCTGGCTCAAGAGGGGATCGTGGTCAGGCCGTCCACTGTGGTTATCTCTCTTTACGGGGTTTCCCGGAGGCTGGTGAGGGTGGCCCTGGAGGAAACAGTGCCCGCAGGCGAGCCCCCTGCGGAAGGACAGACCATCCGTGCGGATACACTGATCCTTCCTGCGGGCCGGCTCCCGGAATTCGTATTTGTCCGCTCCTTGGAAGAAACAGAGCCAGATTCGGGGGAAATCGCCTGGAAGACCATTGAGACCTTCCGGACCTTTCCCGGCGGGCCTAACGGCATATGCACGCCCCCTGAGCCGGGACGGATCAGCGATTCTTCTGCAGTGGTCAAGTCGCTCCTGTCAGGTCGAAGACTCACCCGGGCTATTCACCGCTATCTAACTACGGGCGCCATCCCGCCCATTGAGCATCTGGCCTGCGAGGCAGAGGCGGTTCCGGATGTTGCGGAGATCCATGATGTGGCGCCGTCTGAAAGACAACGACCGGCTGTCCTGGATGTGGCGGGAGACAGCAAGAAGGCCTGGATATTTCCCAGCGAATACCCCGGCCTGGACGAGGCCGCTGCGAGAGAGGAGGCGGAGCGGTGTCTGACCTGCGGCCTCATATGCTATCGAAGGCAAACATAGGATTGGGGGATTGGGGGTTGAGGAAAGATGCCTGAAAACATTATCACCATTGACGGACGTCAATTGACCTTTCAAGAGGAAGAGACCATCCTGGAGGTCGCGAGAAAAAACGGGATCTTCATTCCCACCCTCTGCCATATCAAGGGGGCCCGGCCTACCGGGGCGTGCAGGATATGCGTGGTGGAGGTGAAGGGGGCGCGCACGCTGCTCCCTGCCTGCGCTACCCCCGCAGCCCCCAACATGGTGGTTTACACCCATTCACCCATGGTGATTGAGGCCAGAAAGACCGTCATCGCCCTTTTGCTTCAATCGGGAAACCACAATTGCGCCATTGCCACCAATCGCTCCCAGGACTGGACATCGTTTCAGGAAAGAGTAGCCGAATACGACCAGAGCGGTGATCTTTGCCCGGCCCACAGCGCTTGCAACCTGCAGGCCTATGCCTACCGATACCAGGTGGATACGTCAGATTTCGTGAGGGCCAGCACCGAATATCCCATGGAAATGGCAAGCCCTTTAATTGTCAGGGATTTTTCCCGATGCATCTTGTGCGGCCGGTGCGTGGAGGCCTGTAACACCATTCAGGTCAACAATGCCATAGCCCATGGATTCAGGGGGACCAGGGCCAAGATCGTGGCTATGGGGGATGACAATCTTCAGCGATCGGATTGTGTTTTCTGCGGGGAGTGCATCCAGGCATGCCCGGTGGCCGCGCTGGTTGAAACCAAGAGCCGGTACAAGATACGGCCCTGGGAGGCCCGCCATGTGCGTACCACCTGCCATTACTGCGGGGTGGGATGTCAGCTGGACCTGCACATCAAGGATGACAAGATCATGAAGGTTACGGGCGTTGAGGACGCTGAGCCCAACCGGGGGAGTCTCTGCGTCAAGGGCCGATTCGGCTATGATTTCGTGCAGAGTCCCGACCGCTTGACCGTGCCCATGATCCGGGAGGATGGGAGGCTCAGGGATGCCTCGTGGCACGAGGCCCTCGACCTGGTGGCATCCAAAATACGGGAGATCAGCGACTCGGACGGCCCGGATGCAGTTGCCGGCATCTGTTCGGCAAAGTCCACCAATGAGGCCCTCTACCTGATGCAAAAGTTGTTTCGCACGGGGATCGGGACCAACAATCTGGCCTCTCCCTTTGCTGCGTCCGGTCTCAACAATCCCATTGCCGAACTGGAAAAGGCCCCGTGTATATTTCTCATCGGTTCGGACGTTACCGAGGAAAACCCGGTCGCAGGCACCTTTGTCAAACGGGCGGCCAAGAGCGGCAAGAAATTGATTGTGGCCGATTCCCGGCCCACCAAGATCGCCTCCTTTGCCACGCTCCCCTTGTTGTTGAGGGAAGGCTCGGAGTCGGTTTTGGTAAACGGTATTATCCAGGGCCTTGTCAGCCGCGGTCGTCAGGCCGGGGACAGCATTCGCGAGATCGCAGCCAGCTATTCCATGGACAAGGTGGTGGAGGCCACCGGCCTTTCAGAGGACCGGATCAACAAGGCCATTGATCTTCTGAACACGAATGAGCCGGCCATGCTGGTCTATGGGTCGCGGGTGGCCTCTTTTGCCAGGACCTTTGTCCGGCTTCAGGAGACCCTGGGCAACTTGGGAGTAGAATGCGGCGGGGTCAATTACCTGGGGGATCTCAACAATTCTCAGGGGGCCTGCGATATGGGGTTTCTCCCTGCTTTTCTGCCGGGATACCGGTCGGTGGAGGACCCAAAGGCGCGCAATTCCTTTGAACAGGCCTGGGGAACCGCCCTCCCTGAAAAACCGGGCCTGACTTTTCCTCAGATGGTGCGGAATATGGCCCTGGGGCCGAGTGAGGGGGAAAAAAGGATCCGCCTCCTCTACTGCGTGGGCGAGAATTTGGCCATTGCCCGGCCTGCCATGCCCGACATTGCCGCGGCCCTGGAAGCGGTCGATTTCCTGGTGGTGCAGGATATCTTGAACAATGAAACGCTCCAGCATGCGGACGTGGTCCTGCCGGCAGCGGCCTGGTCGGAAGAAACGGGTACCTATACAAACTGCGAACGACGGGTCAGCCTCATGCGGCGGGCCGTGCCGAGTCCGGGCGAGGCAAAGCCCGAGGCCTGGATCCTGACCCAACTGGCCAATCGACTTGGACTTGACTGGGAAATTGAAACCAGCCAGGGCATCTGGGAAAATGAAATCGTCCAACTCGTGCCTTTCTTGAAGGGAATTACCTATGACCGCCTGGAGAAGGGGGGGATCTGCTGGCCCCTACCCGATCCCCGGTCTCTGGGAATCACCGGTTTTGCGGATGTGCGATCGCCTCTGCGCCGGCCGGGATGGACATCCTTCAACTACCACCACCGCACCCTCCTGGAACAGTGCGAAGGTCTGCTCGAATCGATCCCGCGCACCAAGTTCACGCCGGAATATGAGCCGCCCGGAGAACCGGAAGAGGTCAGGGCCAAGTTCATCCAGCTCCTGGAAGAAGAAGGAAAGCCCGAGGCCAAAGAAGAGATTGATGCGATCCTGGCCGAATACAAGGACCACAGGGGAGGGCTTATCCCGGTTTTGCAGCAGGTCCAGGGGATTCTGGGCTTTCTCCCCATCAGCGTCCAGCACTATATCGCCCTGGGGCTGGGGATTCCTTCGTCCGATGTCTTTGGCGTGGTGTCGTTCTATTCGTTTTTTACAATGGTGCCCCGGGGGAGACATATCATCCGGATCTGTCTGGGAACAGCCTGCTTTGTCAAGGGCTCGGGGAAACTCCTGGACATCCTACAGCGCCATCTCAAGGTGGATGTTGGCCAGACCACCGAGGACAGGGAATACTCGCTCGATGTGGTCCGGTGCGTGGGGGCCTGCGGCCTGGCCCCGGTCATGGTCCTTGACGATGAGACCCACGGGCAGATGGATCCATCGCGGATCATTGACGTGGTCGAGTCGGTGAGGGGGACGGCGTAGGGGCAAGGCCCAAGGGGTGGATCATGAGATTGAAAGAGGTCGTGAACAGGCTTGATTTGACGGTCAAAAGCGGGGCCGGTCTCTTGGACCGGGAGATAACCGGGGGATATGTAAGCGATCTCATGAGCGATGTGATGGCCAATGCCCGGGAAGGGGTCCTGTGGGTGACGCTCCAGATCCACCCCAATATTGTGGCCGTAGCGGTTATGAAATCCCTGGCCGGGATTGTCCTGGTCAACGGACGGGAACCGGAAAAAGCCACTGTTGAGAAGGCAAGGGCAGGGGAGATTCCGATCATGGTCACGGACCTGCCGGCCTTTGAACTGGCAGGGAAGCTCTTTGCATTAGGCATTTCGGGAAGGTGACGTGTGCCGACAGGTTGAAGGCACCGCTGGGGAGGCCGGGAACAGATCCTTGGGCGTGCGGGTGGCAGATCTTCATATCCATACGTGCCTTTCGCCCTGCGCCACCCTCGATATGACGCCCCGCAATATCGTTAGACAGGCCCGTAAAAAGGGGCTGGACATTATAGCGGTCACGGATCACAACAGCGCGGAAAACACGGGTGCGGTCATGGCAGCCGCAAGAGAGGCAAATCTGGCCGTCATTCCGGGCATGGAGATCACG
Source organism: Deltaproteobacteria bacterium (assembly GCA_021159525.1). Classification (GTDB taxonomy): domain Bacteria; phylum Desulfobacterota; class DSM-4660; order Desulfatiglandales; family Desulfatiglandaceae; genus AUK324. Next base: position 6,048 of record JAGHEC010000072.1, read on the forward strand.
ACCTTTGAAGAGGTGCATATCGTGGGGCTCTTTGAGGATACAGGGGCTGCCCTGGCCATGCAGGCCCTGGTCTATGACAGGCTCCAGCCGGGCGAAAATGACGAGGGCCTCTTTGGCATGCAGGTGATTGCCAATGCCCTGGACGAGGTGGAGGGCATGAACCCGCGGCTCCTGATTGCCGCGGTCCGCATGGGCGTGGAAGAGACCGTGGAGGCCATCCATCGACTCAAGGGCATAGCGGTGGCGGCCCATATTGACCGCGAGGCCTTTGGCATCCTGGGTCAGTTAGGCTTTATCCCCAGGGGTCTGGATCTGGATGCCCTGGAGATATCGAGGCGCATGACCCTGAGACAAGGCCGGAGCTTGTATAAGGAACTAAAGACATATCCATTCATTACCTCATCAGACGCCCACGATCTCGGGGAGATCGGGACCAGCCCGACCATTTTCCGGGTGGCAGGGCCTCAACTGTCGGAATTGAAACAGGCGCTCAAGGGGATTGGAGGACGCAGGATTGAATATTGATGGATCCTGGAGGTTAAGGGTTCAAGGATCGATCGCGGAATTTTCTAATTCCTGAATTTCAGAATACATAATCCCATATGGAGGATCTCTCGCTTCACATACTGGATATTGCGGAAAATAGCATAAGGGCCGGCGCTACGTTCATTGAAATCGATCTTGCTGAGGACGTTGAAAAGGATCTGTTGCAGATAACCGTCAAGGACAACGGGGCCGGCATGGACCCCGAGCTGGTGGAGAAAGCGACCGACCCGTTTGTGACCAGCCGGACCACCCGGCGTGTGGGTCTGGGCCTGCCGTTGCTGAAACAAGCCGCGGAGGAAACCGGCGGGGAACTCCGGATCAGCTCTGAACCCGGGAAGGGAACCGAGGTGGTTGCAACCTTCAAAGAGAGCCATATTGACCGGAGGCCGTTGGGGGATATGGCTGCCACGCTCGCTGCCCTGATCACGGGGAACCCGGACATGGATGTGGCGTACAGGTCAAGACTCCGTGAACAGGAGGTGGAAATCGATACCCGGTCCATCAGGAGGGCCCTTGACGGCGCCATGGGCGTCAATGATCCCGCCGTGATTCGGCTCATCCGCGACTTGTTTGAAAAGCGCGAGGGGTGAAGGAGAAACCAAAAATGGCAAAGCTCAAGGTGGAAGACCTGAAAAGGATCAAGGAGGCCATGAAAGGGACGGTCAATCTCCGGCAGGGGGACTACCGTGTAAAGATAACCGTCCATA
>JAGHEC010000099.1 GCA_021159525.1 Deltaproteobacteria bacterium
CTTCGTCGAGCTGCGGCTTCCCCCACTGATAAGTCACGAAACCGGGGACCCGCCCGAAGGGTGGGGTCTGAGTCGAGCGAAGCGAGCGAAGAAGAGACGGCGCCCTCCCGGCAGTCGCGTCAGAAAAACCCTCCTGCCCCTATTTATTGAGCTATTACGTAATAACAAAGGTTTTTAGTTCTACATTTTCAAACTATCAGAATGTGACTTAATGTCCTGTTCTTACAGGCCTTTGTGCGGGGAACAAAATGACCGTGAGGGCCGGGATCAGACTGCAAAATCCACCTTGATCTTATACACTTGTTTGGCAGGCAGATTGAGGATCTCTTCAATTCCCGTCTCCTCTACGATTTCCTTAAGGGCATTTTCAATAATATTCATATCCTGTGCAATAAATGTGAACCAGATATTGTAGGAATTATTTCTGAGATAATTGTGCGTCACCCCCGGATGCCGGTTGACCGCGTCCACAAAGGTCTCGATCTTGTCTTGAGGGACCTTTGCGGCACACAGGGTGCTGACGAAATTGAGCCGTGAAGAGTGGAAGTTGCCCCCGATCCGCCGGATAATCCCCTTTTCCTTGAGCCGACCAACCCTGGCCATCACCTCATCCTCTGTTAAACCCAGTCGTTCACCCAGCTCCTGGTAAGGCCGGTGGGCAATGGGAAAATCCGACTGGATTTCATTGAGAATCTTTCTGTCGGTCTGGTCCATAGGGATTCATGCAGTTGGCTTTAGTTCTTGAGTTCCTTGGGGTTATGGATCATATCACGCGCCGGACGCGAGGCGTCAAAAACATGGCCCCAAAACCGCATTACCCCCTGACAGGCTGGTACACGCAGAGGGGTTCTTCAGCCAGGAAATCGCCGGTGGATTCATAGGCCCTGGCCCGACACCCGCCACAGAATCTCAAATACTCGCATCGGCCGCACTTTCCCTTGTAGGCCGAAAAGTCCCGCAACTGGTTGAAGATCTTGGAATCGCGCCATACTACGGGGAAGGGATGCTGTTTCAGGTCGCCGCAGTTCAGCTCCAGATAGCCGCACGGCTGCACAACCCCGGTATTGGAAATAAAAACAAACGACGTACCGGCCAGGCATCCCCGCGTCACAGCATCCAGCCCATAGGTCGCTATATCGACCTTTTCCCCCTTCTTGCGGGCCTCCTGACGCAAAATACGATAGTAATGGGGGGCGCAGGTGGCCTTCAGGTGAAGAGGGACCTGATCCCGCATTTCGTAAAACCAGTGGAGGACCCTTTCATATTCAAGGGCGTCAATCTCCTGGTTGACCATCTCCCTGGCCCTCCCGGTCGGGACCAGGAGAAAGATGTGATGGGCCGCGGCCCCCAGGCTGACAGCAAGCTCCAATATCTCTTTCAGGACCCCCACATTGTGGCGGGTGACCGTGGTATTTATCTGAAACGGCATGCCGGCTGTCTTGAGATGCCCGATACCTTCCAATGCCCGTCGGTAGGCCCCCGGGACCTTTCGGAAATCATCGTGCTGTTGCTCATCGGCCCCGTCAATGGAGATGCTGACCCGTTTGATGCCCGAACCTGTCATACGCTCCACCAGGCCCGGACGCAAGAGGGTCCCGTTGGTGGCCAGTACCATGCGAAGCCCCAGGTCCGTCCCCTTTTGGGCCAGTTCGAAGACATCTTCCCGCATAAGCGGTTCACCCCCTGTGAGAATCACGATGGGGGTCCCAACCTCGCGGATCTGCTCCAGGACCTGGATACATTTGGCAGTGCTCAGCTCCCCCGGATAGGGCCCCCGATCCGACCCGGCCCTGCAGTGCACGCAGTTGAGGTTGCATTTCCGGGTAATCTCCCAGGCTACAAGGCGGAGCCGGTTTCCGGATCCTGGATGCTGATCAGCCATTGTCAATCTGTCCCGCGGCTTCTTTGGCAAAATAGGTGAGAATCAGATCGGCCCCTGCCCTCTTGATGGCCATGAGCATCTCCATCATGACCCGCTCGCCGTCGATCCATCCCTTGCCTGCAGCCGCCTTGACCATGGCGTATTCGCCGCTCACATTGTAGGCGGCCAAGGGCAGGAGGGTGATGTCCCGCACACGCGAGATAACATCCAGATAGGGGGTGGCCGGCTTGACCATAATCATGTCCGCGCCCTCCTCCATGTCCAGATGGGCCTCCTTCAGGGCCTCCAGGGCATTGGCAGGGTCCATCTGATACGCGGTCCGGTCCCCGAACCGGGGGGCCGAATCAGCCGCATCCCTGAATGGTCCATAGAAGGCGGACGCATACTTGACCGCATAAGAAAGGATCCCGATCTGGTCAAACCCTGCTTGGTCCAGTGCGGTCCGGATGGCGGCCACGCGACCGTCCATCATGTCAGAAGGGGCTACAAAATCCACACCGGCCTTTGCATGGGATACTGCCTGCCGGGCCAGGAGCTCCAGGGTGGCATCATTGTCCACCCTGCCGTTTGAAATCACCCCGCAGTGTCCGTGATCCGTATATTCGCACAGGCAGACATCGGTCATCACCACCAGATCCGGGACTCTCGATTTGATCGCCGATATGGCCTGTTGCACCACCCCATCCTCAGCCCATGACCGGCTGCCCAAAGGGTCTTTGCTGTCGGGCAGGCCAAAAAGGATAATGGACGGGATCCCGAGGGAGCACAGCTCCTGTGCCTCCCGAACCACTGTATCCACAGAAAAATGAAACTGCCCGGGCATGGACGGGATCGGATCCTTGATCTTCTTTCCCGGCTTCACAAAAAGGGGCGCAATAAAATCCTTCACAGACATCCTGGTTTCCCGGACCATATCCCGTATGGCTGCGTTCCTGCGAAGCCTTCTGGGCCGTATCCTCATGACGGGTCATCTCCTTTTCACGATTCCCTGCCTAAAAAAGGGCTGAAAAGGCCCAAAGGCCTTTTCATTTCAGGCGGTTTCATCACCTGAGATGTTTCCCCTGATCTCCTCGTGCGTCAGGTAACAGGCAGGATCCGGGGCCCAGATATCACCTGTCACCGCCTCTGCCCTGACCCTGAAATTACCGGCGCACACATCGAGCCACCGACATCCGGCACATCTCCCTGTGACAAATCGCTTTTTGTCCTTCAGGCGGGCCATGAGCGGGTTGGAGAGGTCTGACCATATCTCGCTGAAGGGCCGTTCAAGCACATTGCCGAAGCTGTAATGACGCCAGAATTGGTCTGCATGGACCGCGCCGTCCCAACTGACACAACCGATCCCCCGGCCCGAGCTGTTCCCCTCGTTCATCCGGAGGAGTTGGAGGACCTCCGCGGCCCTGGGATGGCCTTCCTTCACCATCCGCAAATACAGATAGGGACCGTCCGCATGGTTGTCCACGGTCAGGACCTCTGCCTGCATGCCTCGATCATAAAGCTCCCGGGTCCTGTCGATGATCATATCCACAGCCCTCCGGGTCTCCCCGTGATCCAGGTCCTGCGCTACCAAATTCGATCCCCGGCCGGCATAGACCAGGTGATAAAAACAGACCCTCGGGATGGAGTGGGCCTCGAGAAGGTCAAAGATCTTCGGGATCTCCACGGCGTTCATGCGGTTAATGGTAAAGCGCAACCCCACCTTGAGATCTGCGTCCTGGCAGTTTCGGATCCCGGCCATGGCATCCTTGAATGCCCCTTTTTTGCCCCTAAACCGGTCGTTCACCTCCTCCATCCCGTCCAGGCTAACCCCCACGTAGGACAGACCCACCGATTTCAATTCCCGGGCCTTTGCCCGGGTAATGAGGGTTCCATTGGTGGAGATCACGGCCCGCATCCCCTTGTCCACCGCGTAACGGGCCAGATCCACCAGGTCAGGCCGCATCAGGGGCTCGCCCCCGGAGAACAACACCACAGGTGCATTGAAGCCGGCCAAATCGTCCAGCAGATGAAGCCCCTCTTCATGGCTCAATTCTCTGTCCGCCTTCCGGGCATCGGCCCGGGCATAGCAATGAACGCACCTGAGATTGCAGGCCCGGGTCACGTTCCACACCACCACCGGCTTTTTGTCCTCGGAAAACTGGAGGAGATGGGATGGAAGATCCTTTGACCGCCTGCCATAGCGCAGGGCGTCGGAAGGCTCTACCGTCCCACAATACAGTTTGGAAATGCCGATCATTCATGATCTCCTGTCGTATCACCTCAATAATTAGGGGGATAACTGCGAACCTGGTGCCGGGGCAGAAGAATTTTTCTTCCGCTCCGGGCCTCCGGGCTGGTCTCTTGAGTGACTTATCTGCGGGGGACACCCGCCTGCCAA
>JAGHEC010000470.1 GCA_021159525.1 Deltaproteobacteria bacterium
TCCACGGGACGAAAGTCTTGGCAAGAACGCTCAATTGGCCTTGGCAGGCGGGTGTCCCCCGCAGATAAGTCACTGAAGAGACCGGCCCGGAGGCCCGGAGCACAAGAAAAATCTTCCTGCCCCGGTGATACGGTCGCTGTTATCCCCCCAATTATTGAGCTGATGCGAAAGGAGTTTAAGTTATGGGTTCAAGACTTGTTAATATCGGTTTTGGGAATTCGGTTGTTTCCAGGCGTGTTATCGCCATTATCTCGCCTAATGCCGCGCCCGTGAAGCGGTTGCGCGATGAGGCCCGGGACGAGAAGCGGTTGATAGACGCTACCCAGGGAAGACGTACCCGATCCGTACTCATTACCGACAGCAATCATGTGATCCTGTCATCCATCCAATCTGAAACCCTTGCTCAGCGGTTCAACCCGGAAGGCGCCCTTAACATGCGGGAGCTTCATGAATAGAATGGCAGGGACGCTATTCGTTATCTCGGCCCCTTCCGGGGGAGGCAAATCAACGATCGCGGCCGCGGTCCGCCAGCGGGTGGAGGGCCTGGGCTACTCCATCTCCCATACCACCCGGCCTCCCCGTAAAGGCGAACAGGATGGGGTGGATTACCATTTTATAGACAAGACGACCTTTACCAGAATGGTGGAGGAAGGGGCCTTTCTGGAATGGGCCAGGGTCTATGAGGATCTGTACGGGACTTCTCTGAGGGGCGTCCGGGATCTGACAGCGTCAGGGGCCGACATCCTCCTGGATGTGGACGTCCAGGGGGGCCGCAACATCAAGGCCCGCTTTCCGGCAAGCGTGCTCATCTTTCTTGTCCCTCCCTCCCTCAATGTGCTTGAAGATCGACTCAGGGGGCGGGGCACAGACGAGGAAAGGGTCATCAGGAACCGGATGAACCAGGCCATGGACGATATCCGAAACTGCGTTTGGTACGACTACATCGTGATCAACGACAGGCTGGACCAGGCGATTCAGGAGACCCAATCCATCATCCTCTCAATGCGCTGCCAGGCGAAATGCCGACTTCCTCAGGTGAAGAGGCTGTTTGAATTCATGTAACCCGGAGACAGGCCTGACCCCATCACGTCCCTTTGTACCTCCTGGCCCGGGTTATTGAGCTGTTACCTGAGGCGGACAACCCCAAATTTGACCAAAAATCACCCGTGAACGGTTACCTGTCTCCTGATTTCCCTTTTCTCGAACCACCTACATCCTCCCTCGTCTCAGGATGGTTATGAGCAGCCAGAATCCCATAGCGCCTGCAACCGTGAATCCTGCCAGACCAATCACAGGTATCTCATGCCATTTGGGAGGGATGCCGGAAAGAACAATGAGAGACGAACCTATGATCAGAGCAGCCAGCACAATTGCAAAGGCAAGCCGGTTGCTGATGCGGTCGTGCGCGGAGAGCATCGATTCCAGCCCCCGGTGCTCGAACTCAATCTTGATTTTGCCCCGCCTTGCCTGTCTGAGAATTTCGCGCACCTCGCCGGGGATTTCTCTGATAAGCTGCAGAAAATCAGACCCTGAATCGTATATGTCGCCTGCTATCCTTTTTGGATGCAGTCTCTCCATCTGGATGCGCCGGACAAACGGGGTCGACTGTTCAACGGCATCAAAATCGGGATCCAACATCCTGCCAAGGCCTTCCACCGTACTGAGCGCCTTGATCATCATAAACAGATCAGGAGGGATTGTTAGCCGATGTCTTGCTGCCATTTCCAATAGCTGGTGCAATAACCTCTCGAGATCCAGTTCCTTCAGTGGCCTGTAAAAGTGTCTGTCTACAAAATCAGCCACGTCTCTCTCCAGCACATGCTTGTCCGGTTGTTCGTCCGATATGCTAAGCTTGAGAAGCGATTCTGTGGCCTTTGCCTCATCCCGGCGCACGATATTCATAATCAGGTCGGCAAAGTTCTCCCGGCTTTTCCGCCCGATGCGTCCCATCATGCCGAAATCCAGGTAGCAGATGACATTGCCCGGGAGGATAAAAACATTGCCTGGATGGGGATCTGCGTGGAAAAAACCATGAACGAAGATCTGATTCATGATAAGGTCGAAGCCCCTGCGGGCGATCTCTCTTCTATCAAGACCCGCTTCATCCAGCCGGTCGATCTCAGAAGCTTTGATCCCGTTTATATACTCCATGGTAAGGACTTTCCCGGTTGAGGCCTCCCGATAAATCTTCGGCACATAGACCTCGGAATTCTTGAGAAACTGCATCGCAAATCTCTCCTGGTGGGACGCCTCTGTTGAATAGTCCAGTTCCTTTTCCAGGGTGCGGGCAAATTCCTCGACGATCCGGGTGGGTCGATGGATTTCCATTTCCTTCAGATGCCGTTCCATGAGGCTGGCCAGGTGGAATATGATCTCCAGGTCCACTTCAACGGTCTTTCTGATATCCGGCCGCTGAATCTTGACCACCACCTCTTCCCCGTCTCTAAGCCGTGCCCGATGGACCTGGCCGATGGAGGCGGAAGCCATGGGGACTTTATCAAAATATTCGAATACTTCGTTTATGGGGACGCCCAATTCCATTTCGAAAATCTTCTCGGCCTTCGTGTACTCAAATGGCGGCACATGGTCCTGGAGCTTCCCCAGCTCCCGGATAAACTCCACAGGCATAAGGTCCGGCCGGGTGGACAGGATCTGGCCCATTTTGATAAAGGTAGGTCCGAGTTCTTCCAATGCCATCCTTACTCTTTCGGCCCTTGTGAGTCTCTCTATCTTCTCTCGCCGTTTGCGGGAGATCATCTGGAGCCCAATCTCCAAGTATTGTTCAATCTTGAGGGTATCCACCAGATCCCCGAATCCATACCTGAAAAGCACGCCGAGGATCTGGCGGTAACGCTGGATGTGGCGGTAGGTCCTGCCGATCATTCCGATTTTACGGATTTGCATCTTCTTGTCCCTCTTCAGTCAACAGACAGTTCCCCGCCTTAGGTTAAGGTGCGCTTTCATCTCCCTGTAACCCTCGGCAATGGCCTCTTCAGCCCTCTGGAATTCCAGGAATTTAAGGTGTCCCAACTTTGGCTGAATGAGCAGGTCGGGCGGCTCGGCCTTTAATCGTGTGGCGGTGATTTGAGCCTCCATGATATTGATTGAAGACACCAGCACTTCAAAGACATTGGGCATAGGATCTTTTGCCATCCATTGTTTTACCTGTGCCAATGCAGGGAGATCAATGGACATGAGCCTTCTGTTCAACGCATTCTTTATCCTGCCTTTTTTTGCCGGGTTGACGCCGACTTCGATGTCCGAAGACATTTTCTCCGAGCCGGGGACCGAAGTTTTCCCGGCGCCTTTGTTTCCGATGATATCGTGGTTGAGATCGACCGCTATCACGAAATCCGCCCCCATCTCCCGCGCCACACTCACGGGAACCGGGTTGACCAGGCCGCCGTCAACCAGGATTGTGCCTCCTTTTTTGACCGGGGTGAATATGCCGGGTACGGAGATGCTGGCCCTTACCGCTTCAATAATATCTCCCTCTTGAATCACCACCTCGCCGCCGGTTTCAAGATCAGTGCATACCGCGCGGAAGGGTAAAGGGAGATCCTCGATGTTTCCCGGGGCAACATGAGCGCGGACGAAATCGGCAATCTTGTTCCCGTCAATCAGACCCGATTTGGGAAAGACCACATCAAGAAATGATACGACCTGCTTCCAGTCGAGCCGGAGGACGATATCTTCCAGGGCATGGATCTTCCCGGAGGCATGGACGGCCCCAACCACCGCGCCTATGCTGGCGCCCGCTATACAATTCACACGGATACCTGCCTCGGTCAGGGCCTTAATCACTCCTATGTGAGCCCAACCGCGGGCCGATCCGCTGCCGAGGGCAAGACCGACCTTCCCTCGCGGGAATTTCTGCTTTCTGTGAAAGATGCGGTTCATTTGTAACAGCTCAATAAATGGGGGCAGAAGGGTTTTTCTGACGCGACTGCCGGGAGGGCGCCGTCTCTTTGTGACTTATCAGTGGGGGAAGCCGCAGCTCGACGAATGCGAGAATGCCAAAGGGGCAA
>JAGHEC010000246.1 GCA_021159525.1 Deltaproteobacteria bacterium
GGGCAGGCTTGCCCCTTTGGCATTCCCGCATTCGTCGAGCTGCGGCTTCCCCCACTGATAAGTCACAAAGAGACGGCGCCCTCCCGGCAGTCGCGTCAGAAAAACCCTTCTGCCCCCATTTATTGAGGTGTTACCCGAAATCCGTAAAAGGTTTTTTTCGGCATGAATATCACGGGAGGTACCTGGCGTCAGGAGAGAAGGCGAGATGACAGCACAAAGCAAAGAAAGGAGAAAAACAGAAAAGAACCTGCAAGGCCTGTCCAAAAGGCTCGCCGCGCAAAGGCGAGGGCAAGGGGGTTTGGGAAAAACGTGCGCACCGAACAGTAAATCAAGAATAGAGGCCTCAAAGGGAAAGAGGTGATACGCACACAATCTGGGAAGGGGCAGTGGAAAGATGCAGGGCCTGATGCGTGCAGTAAGAATTACGAGTGGCATGCCGGGGCGTCGCCCTAAAAGGCGGCGTCCCGGCATGATATCATGGTTAGCCGATCACACCCTTCTTGGCGTGTTCCTGGAATATCTCCTTGTCGTGTCCCAGGATGACGTGGCAGTTATCCCGTGCCGCAATTCTCTTGAGCCTATCCAGGCTTTTGTACCAGTCACCCATGTTGCGAACCAACCATCCGGGGGGCTGTTCATCCACCCAGTTTTCCTTGAAGAACATCGTGTCAGAGGTAAGGAGATAGGACTCGCCGTTTCCCAGGTCAGCCTTCATTGAAAGCGTACCCGGGGTGTGCCCGGGGGTTTGGTATAGGGTGATGCCCTCGAAAAGCTCGGTCTCAGGCCCGTACACCGGTTTCCAGTTGAAGGCGCTGTCCACATAGTGGGGTAGGTACGCACCAAAATCCTGTTTGGTGGCAATGGCGTAAAAGGCGTATTTGATCTCCTCCTCATGGCAGTAAACCGGGACATCCAGGCCGCGAAAGAATTCGAGACCCCCGGCGTGGTCCAGATGGGCATGGCCGATGATGATGGCCTTCACGTCGTTCACCTCATATCCAGCAGCCTTAAGCAGGTTATCCAGCCGATTTTCTTCAGCGTACCGCGTGATGCCGAAGACCTCTTTCACGGGGTCGGGCCAGATTTCTTGCCAATTGGGCGCCGGACCGACCTCGTAAAGAATAAGGCCGTGTTTGGGGTGCTCCAACAAGGCGCCCAGCATCTGGAAGTTCCGACGGGGTGAGGCCGGGGCGGTTTCACTGTGCGTCGATACACCGGCTGCCTCGATGGTCCAACCAAGGTCTGCGGTCAACTCGCCATAGTCCAAAAGCCGTAATTTCATGTTTCCCTCCTCCTCTCTTATGGGTGGTCACTTTATAAAAAAGCATCGCAGCAATGCGCCAGTCCTCAATTTAGGCCCAACAGCCTGCCCGGGTTTTCTGAAGCCGCCATTTTCAGATCCTTTGGGTTCATCCCTGCACCCAAAAGGTTGGCAAGAAACATCTTGTAGCCTTCCACGGGGGGCGGGTTAAATACCTGGCCGAAGTCTGAAAACAACAAACACCTTTCCGGTCCCACCGCCTGCATCATGCCAACGATTTCAGCCGGGTGTTGCCGGTCGAACAAGGGCATGCAAGGCAGGAAAGCGTAGCTTAAATAGGCTCCCCCTTTTGCAAACGCCTGTTGCTCCTCAATGGTCATGGGATTTACGCTGCAGTTGGGGTGGGTGACGATGATCCTCTCGACCTTTGCTTGGTGGGCCGCTCTGATCAGGTGATGGCATTCCAGAGCGCCGAGGTGGCAGGTATCCAATATCGCATCCTTTTCCGCGATAAGACGCAATATTTCTTCGACGTCGGGGATGATCCGGTCTCCATCCGGCCATCGGTTCAGGACCGTCAGCCCCTTACGGGGTTCCTGGAGTTTCACGAAAGGGAGAAGCCACGGGGTGCTCCCGGTTACATGCACCCTTTCGATGGTCAGACAGGCATCCACGCTGGGCATGAACACAATCCGCGCTCCCATGTTCAGGGCTTTCTCCACCGCTTCCACGTTCCATCCACCCAATGCGTAATTCAGCACGATTGATCCAATCACGAGCACATTGTCACCCAATACCTCCCGAACGAGGGCGGCTCGGTCTGCGGTCGCGGTGTTATGATCCTTAATGCAAAGTGCCCGCATGCCCGCCTCAGCTGCGTCCCGGGCAACCTCGATGATGCTCTGTTGACGCGGGGCCGCATCCGGCCCGGAATGGATGTGGAGGTCGCAGGCCCCAAGCATGAGTTCCTTGACATTTTCCCACATAGCTCCCCCTGTCAGCTGCTGAGTTTCTGTTTTTTCTCCCAGGCATCGAAACCGCCCCACTTAAAGGGGCCGAACAGGCCCTGGGCGATGTCGAGCCGGTCGCGCTGTGCTCCACCGAGCCACATCTGCACGATCTTATAGTCGCGCATATACTTCTCTATGTTAAATTCATAGGCATATCCGTAGGATCCCATCATTTCCATGCCGGCGTTGCAGCAGAACTTGGCGCAGTCCCCTGCAAAAGACCGTGCGGCTGAATACTTGGCAATCATTTCGGCCGACCAATGGGCGCCATAGAGTTCCGGGTGGGTGACCTGCCAGGTGACGCTCAGGTAATACTGCCGGGCCAGGTCGATATGACGATACATTTCGGCCAGGTGATTTGCAAACAATGAACGCTCTCGCATAGGCTGACCCACGATCTCCCGATGCTTGGCGGAATTGAGAACGATTTCTAAGACCGCCTGGCTCAAGCCGGTAAGCCGGGCCGCCCCAGCCAGCCTACCGAGGCCGATCACATAGCCTTTGACAATCTGGGCGCCCTGACCGGGTTCGGTGTCAATGCGATATTTCTTGGGTACACGCACATCATCGAAATAGATGTCCACGTTTTCATCCGACCAACAAAACCCCATTTTCTCATAGGGCTTGGAAAAACTCAGCCCCTTTGCGTCGGGCGGGACATGAATCAGGGCTACGCCATCAGATCCCTTGGATGGATCGGTCGTGCAGACGGTCCAGTATCCCAGGTGCCCGGCCATGTCTGGAGTCTGGTATCGATTTAAAGGCCCCCCCGGGCCGGGCCAGATCTTGTGACCCCGGATAACCCAATCTCCGCCATCCTGGCGGGCGATGGTTCGGATGGTGCGGAACTCCTGGGCCGGGTCTTCCAGGTTGGCGCCCCCGGCCGGTTCGGTAATGGCCACGCAGGCGGTCCAGGATTCCTCCCCCACAATTCGGGGCGCAAATTCCTTGAGCAGATCATCCCGATCGGCTGCCAGCATAAAGGAGACAATCCAATGAATCTTGCCGGCCAGAGTAGCCAGACCAATATCTCCCCGGGCAAGTTCTTCATTGATCATCTGACGAACCACCGGCGAGAGTCCCAGACCGCCGTAAGCTTCGGGCAAATTGCTCTTGGTCAATCCCATACCCACCATGCGCTTATAAAGGGCATGCTGCGTTTCAATAGCCAGTTGCTCATCCCGGTGCCAGCCGCCTTCCAGGTCAGAACGTTTGGGCATCACCTCCTTGTTCACAAACTGGCGAATGGTGTCCGCCATCCTGATCTCCTCTTCGGTGCAGAATGCCTGGGTATACTTGTGTTCCGGGCTCAGCAGTTTGTAATACTCTTCATGAACCATGTCATCCTCCTTCCCGTTAATTTTATAGAGTTGCATCTCGACGGACCGCCAAATGTGCCGGGCCCGCTGCCGCCAACCATGCGGGCGGTTTTTTCGTCCAATCCCGCTAAGGCATGGATATTCAGCAAGGAGCATGCCGGGTTTTTAGATGAACACAAGCCGGTCGGGGCTTTCGCCTGAAGAGGCTGCTTTATCAGTTTGTTATGCAACCTTTCGAGGTGAACCTTCTTGAAACCATCAAGGCCAACGGACCCCGACGTTTCGGAACAGACAAGAATTCTCAAATACTTCTCAATTAATTTCTCAATTTGACAAACACTCGCACAAGGAATAAAGTATTTTAGTATCACCTCAATAATTAGGGGGATAACTGCGAACCTAGTGCCGGGGCAGAAGAATTTTTCTTCCGCTCCGGGCCTCCGGGCTGGTCTCTTGAGTGACTTATCTGCGGGGGACAC